>JBFZDU010000166.1:0-2873 GCA_041307205.1 Gammaproteobacteria bacterium
TTGGCTGACCCGAGGGCCGTCGAGGTGGCGATGGCTCGGGTTGCCGACCGGCTCCTTGCCTTTCCTGGATACGCCCAGATCCGCGCCGTGCACCTCAGCCTGGCCCCATGGACGGTGGACAATGGCCTGATCACGCCCACGATGAAGCTCAAGAGGCCTGAGCTGGAGACCCGCTTTGCGACTGTCATCGATGCCTTGTATGAGCGCCGGCAGCGGACATCGGCCTCGGCCGTGCGGCCATAGCAGGGGTGTCCGTGCCCCTCAGAACGCGATGCCACGGGCGACGGTGAGCCGGTGATCTCTGCCAGCAGTCCGAATGACGCCGCCGCCCGCCTGTTGGAGATCCTGCGCGGCTTTGTGCGGGACTCCGGTCTGGGGCAGCCCGCGGGATCCATCACCCTGGACAGCCGGCTGGAGGTCGACCTCGGTCTGGACAGCCTGGGCCGCGCGGAGCTGGTTTCGCGGGTGGAGCGCGGGCTCGGTGTGCGGCTCCCCGACGAGGCCCTGCTGGCGGCGACGGCGCGCGACCTGCTGGCCCTGTCCGGGTCCGCCGGGGCGGCGCGGACACCGACCGCCACCGAGAAAGGGCCCCCCACTGTGTCCGAACCCGCAGCCGGCGGTGTACCGGACGCCGCCCGGAGCCTGGCCGAGGTCCTCGACTGGCACCTGGAGCGGCATCCCTCGCGCGTCCACATCCTGGCCTACGGAGCGGACGACCGGCCCCGACCGATCACCTATGCCGACCTTGCGAGCGGCGCCGCGCGCATCGCGGCCGGCTTGAGGCGTGCGGGCCTGCCGGACGGGGCGGCGGTCGCTCTGATGCTGCCCACGGGGCCGGATTACTTCTTCGGCTTCTTCGGCGTCCTGGCCGCCGGCGGTACCCCGGTACCCATCTACCCGCCGGCCCGCCCCGAGCAGATCGAGGATCATCTGCGGCGCCACGCCCGCATCCTGGACAACGCCGGCGCGGTGTTCCTGATCACCATTCCGGAGGCGCACACGGTGGCCAGGCTGCTCAAGGCCCAGGTACCGTCGCTGAAGGGCGTGCTGACCCCGGCGGCCTTTGCCGCCGAGGCCCCAGCGGCGGAGCCGGCGCGGCCCGCGGCCGACGCCATTGCGCTGCTGCAATACACCTCGGGCAGCACCGGGGACCCGAAGGGCGTGATCCTGAGCCACGCGGACCTGCTGGCCAATATCCGCGCCATGGGCGAGGCGGTGCCGGTGCGCCCGGACGACTGCTTCGTCAGCTGGCTGCCGCTGTATCACGACATGGGCCTGATCGGCGCCTGGCTTGGCAGCCTGTATTACGGTATCCCGCTGGTGTCCCTGTCGCCGCTCGCCTTTCTGGCCCGTCCGCTGCGCTGGCTCAAGGCCATTCACGACCACCGCGGCACCCTGTCGGCCGCGCCCAACTTTGCCTATGAGCTGTGCCTGACGCGGATCGCGGACGAAGACCTTGCGGGGCTGGATCTCGGCTGCTGGCGCCGCGCCTTCAACGGAGCCGAGCCGGTCAGCGCGCAGACCCTGACGCGATTCGCCGAGCGCTTCGCCCCCTGCGGGCTCCGCGGCGATGCATTGGCGCCCGTCTACGGACTGGCCGAGGCGGCCGTCGGGCTCGCCTTCCCGCCGCCAGGGCGGGGACCGCGCATCGACTGCATCGACCGCGCGCGCTTCGCGGAGTCCGGTTACGCGCTGGCGATCCCTTGCGCCGATCCTCAGGCGATGCCCGTGGTCGGCTGCGGACAACCCTTGCCCGGATATCGGGTGCGCGTCGTCGATGGCGCCGGACATGCGCGGCCGGAGCGCCACGAGGGGCTCTTGCAGTTCCAGGGCCCCTCGGCGACGCGGGGTTACTTCGGCAACCCGGAGGCCACCGCGCGACTGATCCGCGGCGGCTGGCACGACACCGGTGACCGTGCCTACCTGGCCGGCGGCGAGATCCATCTCACCGGGCGGGTCAAAGACATGATCATTCGCGGCGGCCGCAACCTCTACCCCTACGAGGTGGAGCAGGCCGTGGGCGAGCTCCCCGGTATTCGCAAGGGCTGCGTGGCCGCCTTCGCCGCCGCCGACCCGGCGAGCGGCAGCGAGCGCCTGGTGCTGGTGGCCGAGACCCGCGAGCGGGATCCGGCACGCCGGGCTGCGCTGGAGCGGGCCGTGCGCGAGCGTGCCACCGACATCCTGGCTCTGCCCCCCGACGAGGTCTTGCTGGCGCCGCCGCGTGCTGTGCTCAAGACCTCCAGCGGCAAACTGCGCCGGGCAGCTACCCGCGACCGCTATCTGGCGGGCAAGCTCCTGAGCGGGCCGCCGCGACCGCTGTGGCAACTGGTGCGGGTTGGCGCATCAGCCGCGGCGGCAACGGCCGCGGGTGCGGTCCGGGCCGTCCCGCCCTGGCTCTATGCGGCATATGCCTGGGCGCTGTTCGGGTCGATCGCGCCTTGGGTCTGGCTCGGCATCATGCTCCTGCCCCGGCTTTCATGGCGCTGGGCGCTGGTGCGGGGGGGCGTCCGGCTGCTGCGCTGGGCGGCCTTTGTCCCGCTGGAGGTGACTGGCCGCGAGCGCATCCCGGCCCCCGGCCAAGCCTTCGTGGTCGCCTCCAATCACCAGAGCTATCTGGATGCGATGGTGCTGATCGAGACCCTCGGTCGGCCCATCGCCTTTGTCGCCAAGCAGGAGCTGGCCGCCAACCCGCTGGCGAGGGTGGCGCTCAATCGGCTCGGCACCCATTTCGTCGAGCGGTTCGACGCGCTGCGGGGTGCCGGCGATGCAACGCGGCTCGCTGGGGCGCTCGGACAGGGGCAGATTGTCGGCTTTTTCCCCGAGGGTACCTTCCGCGACCAGCCCGGCCTGCTGCCCTTTCGGATGGGGGCCTT
>JBFZDU010000167.1:0-3342 GCA_041307205.1 Gammaproteobacteria bacterium
ACGCCGGCCGCCTCCCCCGCGGCAACGCCTCCCATCGACCCGGTGCAGGCGGTCATCGACGCCCAGGCGCGCTGGCGCGCGGCCGTGGAGGCCGACGTGACCAGCCCCTACGCGCACTCGGCCATCGTCGCCTTGCTGGACAGCGGCGCCTCGGTCGATGAGTATCAGCGCGGGCTGGCGAACTACCACAAAGGCAACTACGAGCTCGCCATCGCCGCGTTCGACCGGCTGCTCGCCGAGGAACCGGGCGGACGGGAAGGCGCAGCCCGGTACTACACAGGGCTGAGTTATCTGGCGCTGGACCAGACCGACCGCGGCATCGCGGAGCTTGACGCTTTCATCGCCGGGTTCCCCGACAGCCCGCTCTGGGCGGACGCGTGGATGGCGAAGGGGCGCGCGCTGGCGAAGGTCGACCGGGACGCCGAAGCCATCACGGCCTACCGCCGTCTTGCCGAGCTGCGCCCCGATGCGGCGCAGGCTCCGAAGGCGCTCTGGCAGGCAGCCTTGCTCGACGGGCAGCCCGGCCCGAAACCCAGCGCGGATGCGGCTGAGGCGTATCTCGCGCTGGCGCGCCAGTACCCCAAGTCCGACGAAGGGTGGCGCGCTTATCAGAACGCCGGGCTGACCTACTTCAAGTTGGAAGACTGGCGCCGCGCCGCCGACACCTGGCGCGAGATGGCTGACAACGCCAACCTGCCGGCGTTCACGCGGCCTGTGGCATACTTCTGGCTGGGACGGGCACAGGCGTCCGCCGGTGATCGCGCCGCCGCGCTGCGCTCATGGCAGGCGGCGCAGGCGGCCGGCCCGGAGAGTTTTTACGGGTTGCGCGCGGCCGCGTGGGCGAACGGGAGAGAGGGTGAGTGGGGGGGCAGCACACAACCCACCGGTCAGCCGGCCGGCCAGCCTGACGCCGATACCGCCGAGATCGCCGCGTGGCTGCGGACATGGGCGGGCGATGGCAGCCTGAGCCTGGCGGACGACGTCAGGGGCGATCCTGACTGGCAGCGCGGCGAAACGTTGATGGCGCTGGGGTTGCGTACCCAGGCCCTGGCCAACTGGGGCCGCGTTCAGAAACGTTTCGAAAAGGACCCGTGGGCGCTGTCGGCGCTGGCGCTTGCGTTCCGCGATGCCGGCGCGCATCGGCTCTCACTTCTGAGCGCCGAGCAGGTGGTCAGCCTTTCGGGCAAGCAAATGGGCGATGCGCCCCCGGCGCTCCAGCGGCTGGCCTACCCATTCCCCTTCGCCGATCTCATCCGCGCTGAAGCGGCGAAACAGGGACTGGATCCGCGGCTGTTGGTCGCCATCATCAGGCAGGAGAGCCGTTTTGAGACAGGCGCGGCGTCATCGGCCGGTGCGCAGGGCTTGATGCAGGTGATGCCCGGCACCGCGCAGAGTATCGCGGGGCAGCTTGGGTGGCCGAACTTCGAGCCGCGGCAGGCCTACTGGCCCTACGTCAACGTGGCGTTCGGCGCGTTCTATGTTCAGCAGTGGTTACGTAACTTCGATGACAGCGTCTTCACGGCGCTGGCCGCGTACAACGGCGGGCCGGGCAATGCGTCTGTCTGGCACAATTGGGCGTCGCGAGACGACGACTTGCTGGCCGCGCTGATCAACATCAACGAGACGCGGACCTACGTGCAGGCCGTGTGGTCGAACTACGAGGCGTACCGGAGGCTTTATCCGCGGTAGACTGGCGGGAGCGTGTTCCGTATTTCGTGTTCCGTTTACTTGGCAGCGTTAGGTCGAGCACAACCACGCAATACGCAATACGCAATACGCCCTCCCCCCATCCCAAACCAGCTCCCTTAAAGCACGATTCCCCGGCCCACCCGCCAGGGAATCGCGCTCAGACCCGTGTGTTATTTTGAGGAGGAACCTATAAGGTTCGAGGTGTCCCGTCCCCTTACCTTACGCTGATGATTATCGCCCAGTCACATTAATCCCACATGAGAGGATGTTTAGTTTTCGCTCAGAAATCTGCGCTACGGCGCCACGGTCACCTTAACGTCCATCGGGACGATCTGCCACCAACTGTTGCCCGGCTTCAGGGGGATGTCCTGGCCCTGGGCGTTCACGAAGCGGAACGGCGCGTGGCGGTCTGCGCGCACCCATTTGCCCTCGTAGACTTTGCCGTCGCGCAGGATCTTGGCCGGCCCTTCGCCCCAGAGTTGGATCTCGATGGATGCGTTCGAGCACGCGCCCTGGGTCAGCTTAGTGCCTTGTTCCGGGATTAATGTCTGCACGTGGTTGGCGCCCAGGATGACCACGTTGGCGGCGCTCAACTGCTGGCCGTCCGCCTTATCGATTGCAGGTTTGCCGCCGATGGTTCGACGCCAGCGTCCTGAATTCGCATCGTAAGTCCAGCCGATCTTGAGGTGCGGATAGAGTTTGGTATATGTGAAGTCGGCCCGGCTGGCCGGCGCACCGTTGGCAGGCGCGGCCTCGGAGAAGACCCAGGCGGCCGACGGATTCGGAGTCTTGTTCCAACCTTTCTGCGCCACCACCTTCCACCCGGCCTCGGTGTTGGCGAACAAGTTGAACGGGACGGCGATCTTGGGGTCTCGGAAGAGGGCCCCGCCGCTGCTCTGTGTCAGGAACTGCCGGCCGAGGTCCGACTGGCTGAGCTTCTGTTGCACCGGGCCCACCGCGCCTGAGTAGGCCAGGATCGCATCAAAGATCACAGGCAGCTCAATGTCGATCAGGCGCGCGCTGCGGATCGAGCCGATCTTGGGAGCACTCTGGCTCTGATAGATCGCGGTGAAGCGGGTCAAACAGCCTTCCTTCCGGGTCTCCACGACGATATCCGCGTTACCCAACCCCGTTTGCGGTATCACTGCCGGGTCATTGTCTACCTTGACCGCCAGCGGCCGGCGGTCGAGCACCGCGGGATCGGCCGGGCGTAGGCCGGTGAGGATAGAGACGCCCGGCTGGCGCGGCGGCAGCGTGGCGACGATGTTGGTCGAGATCGGCTGGTCGGCTGACTGAGTGACGGCCGGAAACAGTTCTGAAGCCGCCTCAGGGGTCGGCGTATCGGTCGCTGGCGCGGCTGTCGGCGGGACTGCCGTGGCTGTCGGCGGCACCGGGGTCGGCGTAGCAGGCGGAGCCTGGGTCACCTCCGGCCGAGGTGTCTTTGTGGGGGTCGGGGTGGCTTGCGCCGGCGCCGCACAGCCGGTGCTCATCAGTGCAAGAGCGATCAGTGCGATCAGGCCCGCCAGGGTTATCAGGCAGGTTCGTTGCGAATTATTCACCTACAGCCTCCGAAAGCCTCGGCGTGGCCACCGAGGGAGTGCAAAGATAACGACATTGTTGACGACATTATACACAAAGCCGGTGATTCGCGGG
>JBFZDU010000168.1:0-5830 GCA_041307205.1 Gammaproteobacteria bacterium
TCCGATACTTCGGCCCCCTCCTGGATGCACTCAGAGCGCTCGGCGGCTCCGCTTCTGTCGATGAGGCCGTTGACCGTGTAGCCGAGGACCTAGCCATCCCCGACGACGTCTTGAACGAAACGCTTGCGTCGGGTGGCTCGCGGTTTCGGAACCAAGTAGCCTGGGCCCGCTTTTACTTGGTTCGGGAGGGATTGCTCGATTCGTCCAAGCACGGAGTGTGGCGCCTCACTGGCTTGGGTGCCAAGACTTCACTGTCGCCGGAACAATCCCGAGTGGTTTTTCTGAAGTGGGTCAAGATCTTCCAAGAGCAGCGAAAAAAGAAGAAGCAGGAAGAACCCTTGGCGGAGTCGGTTGCTGAGGGCACCGGCGCGACCTCGGACGACTACCGCGAAACGCTCAGGGAAGTCTTGCTGTCTCTTCCGCCGCCAGGCTTTGAGCGCCTGTCTCAACGCCTCCTGCGCGAAGCGGGCTTTACGCAGGTGGTCGTCACAGGCCAGAGTGGTGATGGCGGCATTGATGGCTTCGGCGTTCTCCAGATCAACCCATTCGTATCCTTCAAGGTGCTCTTTCAGTGCAAGCGTTACAGCAATTCCGTGTCGCCCTCGCACGTTCGCGACTTCCGCTGCGCAATGTATGGGCGAGCGGATAAGGGTATCATCGTGACCACGGGCACTTTCACGTCCGAGGCCAAGAAGGAGGCCGCCCGGGATGGGGCGCCGCCGATCGAACTCATTGATGGTGAAAAGCTCCTGGACTTGCTGGAAAAACTCGAACTTGGTGTTAGGCCCGTCGCGACGTTTGAAGTCGATCATGCCTTCTTCAACGAGTTCAAGGCCTAAAGGCGCTCCAGCCGTACGCTCTACCGCTGCGCGATCTTCCGTCGGCTGAGCTTTGTCATTCGGCTTCAACAAAGACGGAATGCATTGCCAACAATATCGGGGCCCTCCCCTTTGTCCCAATCCTGACTACGAATAATGCGCGGGCGCTTAATCCTCGCCGTGGCGAGCTGCCTGCTCGGCATCCCGCCGGCTGCGGCTAAAGGCACCATCGTTGTCGATTCGGACGTCATCGCCGATGCGGCTTGGCGCTCGGCCTGGCTGACCTCAGCGGCCGCTGTTGCGGCCCCGCTCGACGACGAGACGGCGACCCACCCAGACGCCAGTTCTCAGACTCCGGGCTATCGCTGGCGCGGCCCCGCGGCCCATCTGCCTGACTGGCGGGGCGTTCGCCGCGATACCGCCTACTTCCTCGGCTACCAGTTCGCTGCCGTTGCCATTTTGTACGTCGCTCCCGAGCAGATCTCCGGCTGGGATAGCGAGACCAAGGACGAGTACAGCTTGAGCAAATGGCGTGAGAACGTCAGCAATCCGGTGTGGAAAGACGGGGACGCCTGGTGGATCAATTACCTGACCCATCCCTACTGGGGCGGTGCGTATTACATTCGGGCAAGGGAGCGCGGTCTCGACCGCACCCAGGCCTTCTGGTATTCGGCGCTGCTCTCGACCCTCTTCGAGTACGGTCCGGAAGCGCTCTTCGAGCCTGTTTCGCTTCAGGATCTGGTGATCACCCCGGTGGTCGGCTCCCTCGTCGGCGAATACCTATTTACACCGCTGCGCCAACGCATCCGTGCCAAGCCCGGCGCGCTCGACTGGTCGGACAAAGCACTCCTGTTCATCACCGATCCGCTGGGCGTGCTGAATAGTGCGACCGACCGCCTGTTCGGCGTCAAGACGACCCTGCAGTTCCAACCCATCGGCCCTGGATTGCCGCTACTGTCCAGCGAGCTGGAAAGCCACCGGGCGGCCACCCCGGTGCAGTTGCGCAGATCCGCGCCCGCCTGGGGTCTGACGCTTCGCCTCGAATGGTAGGCGGCATCCGGGTTCGGTTAGCGTTTTGTCACTGGGGCCCAAGGGCAAGGTCCGCCGGCATTGGATGACGCCTTACCGCGCTGGCACCGCACGCGCCAGCGTCGAGCTGCACGGGTTCATGGGACAGCTCCTGATGGGCCCGACCCGCGGTCGTGTCAGCGGAGGAAAGCAGGGTTTATATTGGCAATGTCCGGTCCCGGCAAAGTTCGCCGGCCGATGTTGGCGGCGCAGCGGTGAAAATAGCAGGTACATCAAGGTCCAATCTGGAGACTCGGCTCATGACATTCCGACAACGTCAACTTTGGCTCACCGCTGTGCTGGCTGCCGTGTTGCTGGTCGGCGGCTGTAACCCGCTGCAGCGAGAGGATGGGACGGACGGCGATGGCGGTACCCACCGCGGCGCGGGCTATGCCTCCCTGACTGCCAAGGAGCGTCTGGGCAAGCTGTTGTTTTTCGACCCGAGCCTGTCGACGCCGCCGGGTCAGGCCTGCGCGAACTGCCATGCGCCCGAGGTGGCCTTTGCGGACCCGGAGGTCGGACTGCCGGTGTCCCGGGGCGCCATTCCGGGCCGCTATGGCAATCGCAACGACATGACCGTTTCCTACTCCGCCTTCATACCCCCGCGGCACCGCGATCCTGAGGAGGGGATCTGGGTCGGTGGCCTGTTCTGGGATGGTCGGGTGAACTCGCTGGCCGAACAGGCGCAGGGCCCGCCGCTCAACCCACTGGAGATGGCCAATCCGCACCTCGCGGCGGTGGCCGAAAAGCTGGCCGGCCTGAGCTATGCCGCGCTGTTCACCGAGGTCTATGGCCCAGATGCCCTGGGCGACCCGCAGCGCGCCTACGACCACATGGCCGATGCCATAGCGGCCTACGAGATGACGCCGGAGGTGAGTCCGTTCAGTTCGAAGTACGATCACTGGCTGCGCGGGGAGGCGGAATTGACCGAGCAAGAACGGCGTGGCCTGACGCTGTTCGAGGCCGAAGACAAGGGTAATTGTGCCGCCTGCCACCCAAGCCGGCCGGACGCGGACGGCGCGCCGCCGCTGTTCACCGACTTCACCTATGACAATCTGGGCACGCCGCGCAATCCCGAGAACCCCTTCTACTCCCTGCCGAGGGAGCTGAACCCCGACGGTTTCGACTTCGTCGATCTCGGCCTGGGAAAGACGGTTAACGACCCGGCCGAGAACGGCAAGTTCCGGGTCCCGACGCTGCGTAACGCGGCCGTCACCCCGCCGTATATGCACAACGGGGTATTCAAGACCCTGTTCAGCGTGGTGGCCTTTTACAACACCCGCGACGTCGCCGGCTGGCCGGCCCCCGAGGTCGCGCAGAACGTCAACCAGGAAGAATTGGGCAAGCTCGGCCTGACCAACCAAGAGGTCGAGGATATCGTCGCCTTCCTCGAAACCCTGACCGACGGCTGGCGGGCCCCGGTTGGGCCGTGAGAAAGAACGCCAGACCGGCGGCGCGCACTCCCGGGTTCCGGGCCGCCCTGCTGGTCGGTGCCTGGGTCCTTAGCGTCCCGGGGGGTGCGGCCACCTGTACGCCGTACATTGAAGAACATCCAAGCGGCACGACGGCATCGCTCCGTCCGCACAGCACGGCGTTTCTGGACTGCCAGGTTACCGAAGCAGGCTATCGGGAGCTGGTCATCCAGTGGCTGCAAAGCCGCCCGCCGACCGCGCCGGCGATCCGGTCGCTTTATCTTGGCCGCGCCATTGCCTATCCGTGGATTTCACGCTACCTGGCAGATGCCGCGCTCCAATCACCGGACTGGGCCGCGCGCGTGGCGCAAGCCCGGCCGGGCGAGCGCGAATGGCTGGCCGTACCGCTGCTGCGCGATCCGCTGCTGCTGCAGCGTCTGGCCGCGCCCTTCGCGGCAACGGCTTACCAGGTGGTGGGTGTTTCGTTCGAGAAGGTCCTGTTCGGTCGGGCCGATGCGTATTCCTCGAGCCGGGCGGCCGGTGCGGTCAAGGTGCCTTTCGATGCGCAGTTGTGGCTGCGGCTTGAGCCCCGGCCGTAGGGCTCACGCCCCGCCCCGGTTGTCCGGGTGCGGCATGAGGTGCAGTATGCAGATCGGAAGCTCAGGTCGAATCACCTTGGGGTGAACCCCGAACGTGCCAGCCAAACTCCAGGCCATCCAGGCCGATATCACCCGCCTCGCGGTCGACGCCATCGTCAATGCGGCGAATGCCTCGCTGCTGGGCGGGGGCGGTGTCGACGGCGCGATTCACCGCGCGGCCGGACCGGGGTTGCTGGAGGAGTGTCGGCTACTGCGCGGCTGCGCGACCGGTGATGCCAAATTGACCAGGGGTCACCGGCTGCCGGCGCACTACGTGATCCACACGGTCGGCCCGGTATGGCATGGCGGCGCCCGGGGGGAGCCGGCACTGTTGGCCGGCTGCTACCGGCGGTCGCTGGAAGTGGCGGCCGCGCAGGGCATCCGGACCATCGCCTTTCCCAGCATCAGCACGGGCGTCTACGGCTATCCCTTCGAACCGGCGGCGGCGCTGGCGCTGGCGACGGTGCGCAGCGCGGTGGTGCAGTTGCCGACTATTGAGCAGGTGATTTTCTGCTGCTTCTCGGCGGCGGATCTGCAGGTCTATGAGCGCTTGCTCGGGCACCCCCTGCCTTAGGGCGCCGGCCCGCGGCACGCTCAGCCGGTTTCGGCTGCGGCTGCGATGATCGACCGTTTCCGGGTGCTGGCGCAGCGGCTGTCTCCCGCAACGCCCGGCTTCGTCGCAGCGGCAGCGGTCTGCTTTGTGGCCTTCTGGTGCGTGTTGCTGGGCACTTCGCCACGGGTTCAGGACAGGTACCTGGTACCGCTGCTCCTGGGTCTGCTGTGGAGCCTGAGCGCCTGGTCCTTCGTTCTCAACTTCAAGACCGTGCCCGACCCCGCTGCCGCTGCGGTCGGTGTATTCGAACGCTTGCAGCGGCGTTTGCAGCGGGTCTGGTGCTGGCTGCTCGCACTCCTGTTCGCGGCGACCACTGGCGCCCTGCTGGTGCTCAGCTTCCGGGTGCTTGCCATCTGGTACCGGGACTATGGTGTCTGAAGCCTGGTCCGACCCTGCCAGCGCCGGCTGCGCGGGACCGGCTGGCTAATAGCGGACATTCTCCGCGGTATCGTCGCCTTGTAAGGCCGGGTTGGGTGAACCAAGCTTCAGTCGACGCCGCGGCACATTCCAGTTGGCGCGGACCAGTGTCAGGACTTCACAGGTCAGGCCCGATTCGATGCTCCGCAGACTCTACTTCGCCGTACCCGATGCACGCTCGGCCCGCCGCATCGTCAACGTACTGGCGGCGACCGGGGTCGTGGTAGCGCAGGTGCACGCGACCGCCAGGCCCGGCGTGGATTTGGCGGCGTTGCCCGCGGCAACTGGCCCACAGCGCCGCGACCGGGTGTGGCGGCTGGAGCAGTTGTTCTGGAAATCCGACCTGGGGATTTTCGCGCTTGCCGCAGGCGGACTGATCCTCGCCGCGTTCACCGGCGCGATCCCTGGCGTTGCGCTCGCCCTGGCGGTGATGCTGTTGAGCTTCGTGATCGGCAACCGGTTCGCGGTGCGGCTGCCGCATGCCCACCTGGGTGAACTGCGGATACCTTTGCAGCACGGCGAAGTCGTGCTCATGGTGGATGTGCCCAAGCACCGGGTGAGCGAGATCGAACAGTTGGTGTCCCGGCACCACCCCGAAGCGCAGGTCGGGGGCGTAGGCTGGACCATCCCGGGTCTGGGAACCTGACGTTCCGCAACGGCCGAGGCCCAAGGGGCTCGGCCACCTTAGAAAGCAACCACAGAAGGACAGGACCATGTTGATACGCACGACCACCGATCCGGTGACCCTGCACGATGTGCCGTTTCCCGAACTGCATCCCTGCCTGTACGAGGGTGACGGCGAAAACGGCCTTGAGATCTACTTCGAGTCAGAGCAGACCCGTCAGGAATACATGGATCTGCGGC
>JBFZDU010000169.1:0-2648 GCA_041307205.1 Gammaproteobacteria bacterium
CGCTATCGGGCTGGTGATGCCGAATCTGCTCAACGCCGGCTATACGGCGCTGGCCGACGCAGCCAGCCGCCTCCTGGCGCAGCGCGGCTACCATCTGCTGCTGTCCCCGACGGGCGATGATCCGCACACCGAGGCCGAGACGCTTCGGGACATGGTCGGCCAGAACGTCGACGGGTTGATCCTGGTGCCATCCGCCGTGGACAAAGCGCTGGTCGATTACCTGATCGAGCATGACGTGCCTGCCGTTGCCGCCATCCGGCGCGTGCCGGGCGATGGGCTGGACACGGTGACCTTTGAGGATTTCGCGGGGGCCGCCGCGGCGACCAGCCATCTGGTGAGCCTGGGCCACCGGCGCATCGGCTACATCGGCGGCGATATCCACCACAGCAGCAACCAGGCGCGCTGGCAGGGTTATCAGGCCGCGCTGCGCGAACACAACCTGCCGGTGGCCGAGGAGTTGGTCAGGCTCGGTGTGCTGCGCAACACCTGGGGCTCGGTCGCCACCGCGAATCTGCTGCGGCTCGCGGATCCCCCCACCGCCGTTTTTGTGGCCAGCATCGCGCTGATCCCCGGCGTGATCACCACGCTGCAATCATACAACATCGTCGTGCCCGGCGACGTCTCGCTGATCGGCTTCGATGACGTCGAATGGTTCGGATTCACCGTGCCGAAGATCACGGCAGTCAGCAGCAGCCAATCTCGGCTCGCCGAGGCTGCGGTGACGTTGCTGCTGACGCGGATCGAGGAACCGGAACAACGCAACCGGGCGCCCAGCCTGATGGAAATCAAGTCCGAGCTGATGCTCCGCGGTTCGACGGCCAGCCCGCGCCAGGCCAGACTCATCCTGCGCGTGTGGCATGAAGACACCGCCGCGACACCCTGAACTGTAGGTGGGCGCCTGCCTGGAAATAGGCCGCTCTTAATTCATTGCGACGGGTCGCAACCCCGAAGCAATCTCACGCATGCGGCAGGGATTGCTTCGGGCTACACCGCACCTGCGGCCACCGCAGGTGGGTGCAGGTGTCGCCCTCGCAATGACAGTCGGGGCAGGTGTTTTCATCGGCCAAGGCGCCGCCCGCCGCATGGAAGACTGCCTGGAATCTGTTCTCGCCTGATGGAGACTGATAATGCCTGATGCTAACCCGGTACGCTTGCTCAAAGACACTCATCCGAAACTCGAAATTTGGTGGGATTCATCGCCGCTGGTTTACACCGACTGGCTGGCCGGCGCGGGGCAGGCTCATCGCGCCAGCCGGCTGTTTGACCTGATCCCCGGACCGGCCGGCCGGCCGGTCTTCGGCCCGGAAAGCCTGCTCGATGGCGCGACCACAAACCAGCCGCTCACCTGGCAGGTGCTGGAGCTGTACCCCGAGGCGTGGTCCGGATGGCTGGCGGCGCAGCAACCCGCGACGGGCAGATTGGCCGTGCGCGAGGCGCTGTGGCGCACCCACATCGAGGTCGCGGCCCGCGGGGCCGACATGCTGGCGCCGATCTTCGAGGCTTCCGGCCGGCGCCTGGGGCAGATCTGCTGCCAGGTGGACCCGCGCGATCTGACGGATCTGCCGGCGATGCTCGATCAGGCGCGGCGCATCCATGCCGCGCGGCCGAACATCATGGTAAAGCTGCCGGGCACGGCCGAGGGTATCGAAGCGGTCCGCATCCTGACCGCCGAAGGCATCCCGACCAACGTTACCCTGGGCTTCACCGTGGCGCAACTGGCGGCGACCGGTGAGGCCGCGCAGGCAGGGTTGGCGGAGGCGCGGCAGCGCGGAACGGATCTGCGCAATTGGCGGTCGTGCGCGGTGATGATGTTGGGCCGCTACGAGGATGCACCGCCGATGAAGGCGCAGGCCGCCGAGCGCGGCATTGACCTGACGGACGCCGACCTGCGCTGGGCCGGCATCGCCATCTTCCGCAAGGCGCACCGGCTCTTCCGCGAGCGCGCCTATCCCAGCAAGCTGATGGCAGCCTCGATGCGCCTGGGGCCGACCATCGACGGTGTCCCGCGCGTCTGGCATCTGGAAAAGCTGGCCGGCGCAGAGGCAGTTCTGACCGTCTTTCCCAACATCTTCGAGGCCTTCCTGACCGGCTACGCCGGGCTGTCCCTCGCGCCGCAGATCGAGGCGTCGGTGCCGGACGAGGTGCTGGCGCGGCTGCTGCGCATCCCCTATTTCGCCGAAGCCTATACCGAGGATGGCCTGGCGCCGGAGCAGTTCGTCGCGCATCCGGCCCTCCAGGCCACGGCGGCCAGTTTTGCCGATGCGATGGCGAAGGTGGAGCGCTTCGCCGCAAAATGACCTGCTGGCCGTTGTGCGTCCGCCAATAAGACGCCGATGGATCTTCTCATTGATCCGCGGCAGGGGCGATCCCTCGCGGCCGCCCGCGTGGGCATCGCCGCGGGCACGCAGAGCGGGCGCAAGGCCATGCCCTTACCGATGGAGGCGACACACGCCGATGATCTTTCGCGCCCCACTGCGCCGTTCACCGCATAGGGATTGTCTCATTGCCGCCGCAAGGATGGGTCGTCATATCGATACCGCGGCAAAGGCCGCGATCGCTGGATTCGAGGCTACGCAATACGCAGTACGGAAGACGCAACGCGCATCCCACCATCGTAGGAGCCAACTCATGCAACCCCTCACCTCCCG
>JBFZDU010000170.1:0-12751 GCA_041307205.1 Gammaproteobacteria bacterium
GACATCATCGGCCAGCACATTCACCTGCCGAAGTGGGACCTCACCACCAACGACGGTGCGGCCAACGGCTGGAACTACGAGGACGGCTCGCTCTCCCCCGGCGTCGTGCAGGAGCGCATCCATGCCATCAACGAGTTCAACCACCTGGTGGAAGCATGCCACGCCGGTACCGGTCCGTGCATCCTGCCCCCGGGCACCCTGCCGGGCCAGCTCGGTCCCATCGTGCTCAGTGACCTGCATGCAGTACCGACCATCGAAACGGGTGACCCGGGCGGCACGCTGGCCGGTCTGCTCGAGCTGGTCGCCCAGCCGCACCCCTTCTTTGGCGCCGGTGTCGGCGGCCAGGACCACCTGGGCGCGCGCACCACGATCCAGCGCATCTTCGTCGACCCGGTGGTGAACGTCTCCGGTGTGGACCGCGGCCTGGGCCTGACCTTCTCGCACGACCACTACGGTCCTTCGACCTTCCAGCAGATCGGCCTGTACTCGACCATCCTGGCCGAGCCGGCGGGTTCGACCTGGCTGCACAACGAAACCGGTGCTGCGTTGGGCGCCCGCACGGTGACGCTGGCCGATGGCAGCGTCATTCCGGAGGGCGGCCCGACCACCTGGCAGGCAGCCATCCTGCCGCCCGCCGCGGCGCCGCTGGGCTCGACCGTGAAATCGGAGCTTATCCCGGATCACCGCGAGTTCTACTTCGAGATGAGCGACTTCCAGCACGCCTATGAGGCCGGCGTCTACGTCGGTGCCACGCCCTTCGGCGTCCCGGACCGTTCGCCGATCGATTTCGGCGCGCCGTTCAACGCGACGGATGCGTTGGTGGCTGGCCCCAACGGGCAGGGCTTCAACCTGGCAGAGACCTGGCGGCGTACCGTCAACCCCTCGCTCAAGGTGCGCGACTTCGACCCCGTCACCGGTGTCGGCGCGGGTCTCGGCGCTGGTGGCCCGAACGTCGTCAAGGCCGAGCCCTTCTGCCCCGGGGTTATTCCCGGAGCCGCCGGTCCCAACAATCCCACAGGGCGCACGCCACGGCCCTGCGCTGAGGCCATCAACATCGCACACGGCTCTATGTTCGTCGTGAACTACCGCAACGAGCCGGTGGGGCTGCGCGTGTTCGATCCGAACGCGATCGGCCCCGACGGCAAGCGCGGCACCCAGGCGGCTGGCCTGGCGGGCGACCTCGCCTTCGCCTTCCAGAGCCGGCAGGACCGTGCCATCGCGGCGCTGAACACCAGCTTCGGCAACACGCCTTACCCGATCGCGGCCCACTGTCAGGGTGGTCTGGGTGACGGCATCAACTGCGACCGCCGTCCGGGCGACCCCTTCACCCCGATCATGCGTGCTTACGAGCGTGACGAGGTTAAGATCAAGATCCAGGTCGGCGCCACCGAGGAACAGCACCAGACGACCTTCCACGGTCTGAAGTGGATGGCCAACGGTTCCGGCTTCGGCCGCTCACCGAACTCCGGCTGGCGCAACTTCCAGTCGCACGGTATCTCCGAGCAGTTCAGCCTGCAGGTGCCGATGAACCCGGACCCGCTGCAGGTCGGCCTGTCGGTCGACTACCTGTACTCGACTGACGCGACCCGCGACGGTATCTGGTCGGGCACCTGGGGCGTGCTGCGCACCTATGGCCGGGCCCAGCAGGACCTGTTCCAGCTGCCGGAGAACCCGGTGGGGACGGCGCGCGTGCTCAACGCCCGTGACTTCCTCGGGATCTGCCCGCGGACCGCGCCGGTGCGCAACTACGACGTGACCGCGGTGTTGGCCAACAACGCGCTGCCGAACCTGCTGGGGGTCAACATCCCGGCGAACACCGCACCGAAGGACAACGTCGGCGGTCCGCTCAATCCTTTGGGCGGCACCCTGGTGATGAACCGTCGTCAGACGACCGTCAACAACGTGGTGGTGCCGGCAGAGGGCAACGAGCCGGCGTTCACCGCCTTCGGTGGCGTGGGCCCGCTGAACGACCCGACCGCGATCATGTACGTGCGCACTGCCGATCTGGATGCGAATGGCCGGTTCCGGCCGGGCGTCCCGGTCGAACCCCTGGTGCTGCGGGCCAATGCGGGCGACTGCATCCAGGTCACCCTGCGCAACCGGCTGCCGGCGACCGCGCCGGACCTGGCCGGCTGGCAGGACATGCTCTGGGTGGTCAACCGGGAGTTGTTTGAAGCCGCGAATGCTCGTGGCAACGAGATGCACTTCTTCAACAACAACCTGATCCGGCCGTCGAGCCACGTCGGTCTGCATGCGCAGCTGGTGGAATACGACGCGAGCCGCGACGACGGCGTGCTGGTGGGCCAGAACGCCCAGGGGATCGCCGGTCCGGTGGCCCCGGGGGGTTCGAAGACCTACCGCTGGTACGCGGGTGATATCGACCACGTGCGGGTCGGCGGTACGGCAACCCGTCCCAACATCAACATCGTGGCCACGCCGGTGGAGTTCGGCGGCACCAACCTGTTGTCGACGGACCGGGTGAAGCAGCCGCAGAAAGGGCTGTTCGGTGCCCTGGTGATCGAGCCGGTCGGTTCGACCTACGTCGAGACCACCCAGGTGCCGGACGGTCAGGCTTCGGGTGCGGCAACGCGCCTGAGCCGTGCCCAGGCGACCATCAATGCACCTGCGGGCCCGGCTGGCTCCGGTGGCACCTACCGCGAGGCCCTGGCGATCGGTCACAAGATCACCAACCTGCGGTGGAACGACGGCCGGGCCATCGCCAACGTGAACCAGAACGAACTGGGTCGCGAGGGTGCGGAGGACTCCGGCCATACGGGCTTCAACTACGGCATAGAGCCGCCGTGGTTCCGCTTCAAGCTGCCGCCCGACGCGCCCTTCGGCAACGCCGGTACGCCCAACAGCTTCGGTAGCATCCCGAACGCCCATGAGATGTACGCCAACGGTCTGGCGGTGGGAGAGCCGAATACCATCCCGGCGATCCCGGCCGTGAGCGCGGCCGGTGACCCGGTGACCCCGGTGTTCCGGGCCACGGCCGGCCAGGCGAGCCGCATCCACGTGCTGAACGGGGCCTCGGCGGACCGCGACGGGACCTTCATGCTGCACGGCCATGTGTGGCAGCGGGATCCGTTCGTCTGCCCCGGCCAGTCCGACCTCGGTCTGGCGGGTCGGTGCAACCCGAACGAGCGGGTACCTTCCCGTGCACTGGGTCTCAACCCCCAGGGCAAGTACGTGGGCGGCCAGGAAGGCATGGGCCACGTCTTCGGGCACTGGCCGATCCTGTTCACCGCCGGTGGCACCGGCAGCGTGCCGGGTGACTACCTGTACCGTGACTACACCCCCTCGGGTAACTCCAAGGGCCAGTTCGGTATCCTGCGGGTGCAGTAAGCCGTCTGGTAGCGACCTGATCTAACCACAACAACCCCGGATCCCCTCGGGGGTCCATTCGGGCGCGGTTCGCAAGGACCGCGCCCTTTTTTGTGGCTTCAAAAACCGGTCCGGTTTCCGCCGCCGTAATGATCGGGTGGTATGCGCGTGCCGTTGTGATATGTCGTTTATGAGAATGTAAACGACGGGAGCGCCGGGGCAGGGGCCGATTGGCCGCGGCGTGTGCCGTTGAGAACGCGAACAAATGTAAATATCGGTAGCCGCAGTGCGCGGCTGCGTGGCGGAAATCGGCATGGATCGCGAGCGGATTGAAGCCAGGACGATTGCGGGCGCATGGCGATTTTCGGCCTCTATTCGACTGAATTTTGGCAATCGGCCTATTCCTGTCGCAGATGCAATAAGACTCATCCGTCATCGATTGATATGCATCAATCGACAAGAAAACACTGGGCCGTAAAGCTAAATTCCTTCGAATTGAAGTGACATTTTTGCCTAGTATCACTGCACTGGAAGCATCAATTCGAGCAGGGACTGCCGCGCCTCATTCATTGCAAAACCAAAGGTGTGAATCATGACGGAGAGAACTTCTGCAACCACAGATCGTTGCTGCGCGCGACCGACCGTTGCGCCAAGCAGCCGGAGGGCGCGCCGCTACGCGCCGCTGCTCATGGCGGGCCTGCTGGCCCTGAGCGGTGCCGCACAGGCCCTGCTCAGCATCGACAACGCCACCTGGGACGGCCGGCGTAACCTGACCGTCCAAGGCACGGGCGACAGGAACGACACCGTCACCGTGGTGAACGCGTACAACACGAACCTGGTGCTCGGGACCGACGAAGTCGGTCGCCGCGGAGACTGGAGTGTGAGATCCAGAAATCCGAATCCAGTTCCGTGCGCCGTGAGCGCACGGGCCCAGGGCGATCCATTGACTGGCCCCTTTCCTGTCGCTAACGCACCTGCCGATTGCGCACCCAAGCCACCGGTCCAGAACAATCCCCCGGTCTGTGCCATCGACGCGCCCGCCACCAATGTCACCATCACGGTGGGCGGCAGCGTGAACTACACCTCGACTGTCACGGATGCGGATGGCGATCCGCTCACCATCAGCTGGACCTTCAACGGCGGCACGCCGGCCAGCAGCAGCGTGGAAGACCCGGGTGCCGTGAGCTACAACACGGCGGGCAGCTTCACCACAACCCTCACCGCCAGCGACGGCCAGGCCAGCTGTGCGCCCCAGAGCCGCACCATCACGGTCGAACCGGTCCAGCAGCAGGTCTGCAACATCGCCGTGACCCCCACCACGCTGGCCTTCGGCGACGTGAACCTGGGCGCCTCCGCGGCGCGCAGCACCACCGTCAGCAACAGCGGCACGGCTGCCTGCAGCGTCACCCTAGTGCGCACCGGCAGCAACGACTTCGCCATCACCAGCGCGACCAGTTTCAATGTCGCACCGGGCGCATCGAGCACCGTCTCGGTGAGCTACACCCCGGGTCAAGTCGGCCCCGACACGGGCAATGTGGCGGTCAACAGCAACGACCCGGATAGCGCCACGGTCAACGTCACCCTGAGCGGCAACGGCGTGCAGCAGCAGGTCAACTGCGTCCCGGCGAACCTGAATCGCTCGATCAATTCCACCAGCCAGGATGGGTGCCCCGACGCCACGGTCCCGCAGCAGACTGTCGTGAATAACGCAACCTCGGCTTACAGCGTGCTGGCGATCAACGATCTGGGCATGCACTGCGGCGACCTCGACACCCGGATCGCGAGCATCCTGCCGCCCTTCCAGGTGCTGCTGGCGCAGGTGGTCCAGAAGACGCCGGCTGGCTCAACCGCAAATCCGGTGCTCAACCCCGCCGGCGTGAGCGTGTTTTACTCTGCGGCTGCCAACCCGAACGATCCGGTCCTGGCCAGCAACCTGTTCGACGGCGAGATGGCCAACGGCGACACCTACAAGACCAACTTCTGGGATTTCCCGGTCCCGGCGGGTACCTATGACGCCTTCTACCCGGCGTTCAACCCGTTCAACCCGGCCCAGACCCTGACCCCGTTGGCGGGAGCGCCGTTCAACGTAACGGCGGACACCGGCTTGCCGGTCCCCAATGTGGAAGATCTCTACATCGGTCCGGACGGGGTGGTGAACAGCGGCGACGAGTTCCTCTCCGCGGTGCTGCATGCCATGCCGGGCATCGCCGGGCCCTACACGGTCAACGACCCGAAGTTGGCCCAGGAGCACTATCTCGACAAGCCGTTCTTCGTGAACTTCCCGTTCGGCTATGTGGCGGCGGAGGTGAACTGGTATGAGGGCGCGGGTATCCCGTTCGCGGCCTTCGACGACAACGGCCGCGAGAACGCCTATCCGCTGGTCAGGGTGCAGGCCCGCACAGGAGTGACTCCCACCAACCCGGCGGGAACGGCCACCGTGGCCACGGTCGACACGGTCCTGCCGATCTCCGGCGAGGCCAGCTGCTCCAACTGCCACGCGGACCCGGCGGATGTGCAGAATAGCCGTACCGCGGTGCCCACCACCACGTTGCAGAACGCCGGTCTGCCAGTGGTCACCAGCCTGGAGGAGCCGAATCCCAATCTGCCCACCCGGGTCAGCGTGGAGTGGGCGGCCGACATCAACGTGCTGCGCCTGCACGACCTCAGGCACGGGGCGCGCTACGTGAGCACCGCCTGTGATACGGCCGGCGAGAACTGCCTGCAAACGGCCGCCGATCCCTGTGTCATCAGCGCGAACGACCCCGACGGTTCCCCCTCGTGCCTGACCAACAAGGCACTGGTTCAGGGACAGCCGGTCGTGTGCCAGGTGTGCCATTACACCCCAGCGCTCGATCTGGCCCAACTCGGCCCCCTGGCCGGCCCCACCGGCACCATCGCCAACGGCCGCAACCAGGTTGCCCACCAGAGCAACTCGCGGGTGATGCACAACCACCATGGCTCGCTGCCGAACAACCTGTTCCCGCCGATTCCGCCGGCGGCGCAGAACCCCGACGGCAGCATCAGCAACCAGGCGGCGCGTCTCGCGGCGATGGAGGACAACTGCTACCAGTGCCATCCCGGCAGCAACGTGCAATGCCTGCGCGGCGCCATGTTCAACGGCGGCATGCTGTGTAGCGACTGCCACGGCAGCATGCAGCAGGTGGGTGCGGACTTCTCCGCCGGGGTCTCGCCGACCAATCCGGGTGCCTTCGTCCTGGACCAGGGCAACTTCTACGACCCGGCCAGCAACCAGCCGCGGGTGCCATGGGCCAACGAGCCGGGCTGCGGGTCCTGCCACACGGGTGACGTGAACAACAACCTGGCGGGCTCGGGCAACGTGCGGGTGAACACGGCGGACGTGAACGGCAATGTCGATAACATCCGCCTGCGCCAGGCCTACCGCAACGGCGATGGCAAGGCGACGCCCATCGTGCCGACCAACAAGCGCTTCGCTGAGCCGGCGGTACCGGCCACCTTCGGCACCTTCGCCAACCCGGGCGCGGGCAATCCGCAGCTTTACCGGGTCAGCACCGGCCACGGCGGCGTGATGTGCGAGGGCTGCCACGGGGCAACCCATGCGGAGTGGCCCAACGCCAATCCCAACAGCAACGACAACATTGCCGCCATGCAGCTGCAGGGGCACACCGGCACCCTCATCGAGTGTCAGACCTGCCACGGCACCCGCTGGAACAACGGCAACACGCTGAACGGGCCGCACGGCATGCACCCGGTGGGCAACGACGAAACCGTCAACAATGGCACCGCGGCGGGTCCGCGCATCAGCTTCGTCGATGGCGGGCACCAAAACCTGGGCGGCAACACGGCCAACTGCTCGGGCTGTCACGGCCCCGGCGGCCGCGGTACCAACCAGGGAACGGTGCTCTCGGTGGCGAAGAAGGATCGCCGCCTCAACGGGCAGACCATCCCGGCCGGTACGCCGATCGGCTGCACCATCTGCCACTAGGTGCGGCGTCCGGGGGTGGTATGGGCGTAATGCCAAACCCACCCCCGGGCACCGGCGGAGACTCAGGCCCACCTTCCGGTGGGCCTTTTTTCGGGCGTCGCGCGGGCCGCCGACACCCAGCGAGCGACCAACCGCTGCGGGACCGCCCACGCTATCCCTTACACTTGCAACGCCCAGGCGTTCCTCAGAGGAGAAACCGATGCGTCCCTTTATTGCCCTAGCCACACTCCCCGCACTGTTGGCGCTGTCCTCAGCCCAAGCCGAGGAGTATCCACTGAAGATCGACAGCGACATCAAGGCGGATTTTTTCGTGGTCGAAAAGGCCGGCACCCCAGAACAGCCAACCCTGCTGATCAAGCGGGTGCGTGCCGGGACGACCAGCTACTCACTGCGGCTCTTCGACTGCGCGGGTCAGTCCTATAAGCAGCTTAGCTCCGGGGAGAGCGTCGAGGCGCTGACCGCGCCGCCCGTCGACGACGATTTGGCTCCGGCGGAGGAAGGCACTATCGCCTACCAGCTGTGGAGGCACGCCTGCGGAAAGTGATCCCGGATCATATGAGCGCATAAAAGGGGCCAGGCTCAATTTCTCAATTTCTATCCAGTCCGATACCAGTGCGGCCGGCGACATATAAGAAAGCGGTAATACGCTAACGGTTCCTTGAGTTCGGTCAATTTTGGTCTGCCGGGGTGGATCTAGCTTGAGAGTCGCGGGGACGACACCCGCGTTTAACCAGGAGAGGCGCCATGAAAAGTCTGCGTGTAGTTCTGGCCGCCGTCGCCTTTGCGGTGACGACTCTTGGGTCGGCGAGCGCCGGCGCATGGTGGGGCTGGGGGCCTGGCTGGCTGGGCGACGGCTGGGGCGGAGGCGGCTTCAGCTTCGGCTTTGGCGGCAGCATCGGCGGCTACGGCCGCGGTCTCTACCATCCCTATTATGGCTACCCGTACTGGGGATCTCCGTACTACGGCGTACCTCATTACGGCTACCTGCCCTATGCCTTACCTCAGGTCAGCGCCGCCGAGTCGACGTCCAAATAGTGGACCGGTGCGGCTGCCGGGCCTCCCGGCGCCTGACCGGGTCGGCACAGAAAGCCCCGCTTGCGGGGCTTTCTTGATGCTCACCAGGTCACGACGGCCCGCGGCGGGGCGTTTGCGCTCCCGCGCCCCGCCGTTCCTGGTACATTGTCGCTACGCAAAACCCGCCGCGCGCCAACCTCGCACCGAACCATCATGAGCGACCACGAAGACTTCGAAGCACTCCTCGGCCAATACGAGCGCCAGCACGCGACCCAGGTCGAGCGCACGCCGCAGGTGGGCGATCTCGTCCAGGGCACCGTCGTGTCCGTGGGTGTCGAACACGTCTACGTCAACATCGGCAGCAAGGCCGACGCCATCATCCAGATCCAGGATGTGACCGATGCGGACGGCAAGCCGACCCTGCAGCCGGGCGACCCGGTGGAAATGGTCGTCAGCGCCATCGACGCCGACAGCGGCACGCTGCTGTTGGGCAGCCGACACGGGCGGCGCATCCACGGGACCGAGGCGCTTGAACAGGCCTTCGAGCAGCACCTGCCGGTCGAGGGGCATGTCACCGGGGTCATCAAGGGCGGGGTGGAAGTGGAGATCGCCGGGGTGCGGGCCTTCTGCCCGGCCTCCCAGGTCTCGCTGCAGTTCGTCGAAGACCTGTCCGCCTATGTCGGCCAACGCCTCAGCTTCCGCATCACCAAGTTCGAAGGGGGCAAGCACCCCAATCTGGTGGTGTCGCGGCGCGAGCTGCTGGAGGAGGACCGGAAGGCCCAGGCGGCGGCGCTGCGGGCCAAGATCGTCCCGGGGGCGATCCTGCCCGGGACCGTGACCGCGCTGCAGAACTACGGGGCCTTCGTGGACCTCGGCGGCGTGGAGGGCATGGTCCACATCAGTGAGCTGGCGTTCGATCGGGTCCAGCACCCGAGCGACCTGCTCAGTGTCGGTCAGCAGGTGGAGGTGGCCGTGCTGCGGGTGGACCAGACCGACAATCCCCGACACCCCGAGAAGATCGCCCTGTCGCTGCGGGCCCTGGCGAAGAACCCCTGGACCGACGCCGACCAGCAGTTCCCCGTGGGCGCCAGGGTCAAGGGCCGGGTGACCCGGGTGCAGCCCTTCGGGGCTTTCGTCGAACTGGCCCCGGGGCTGGAGGGCATGGTCCACATCAGCGAGCTGGGCGCCGGGCGGCGGGTGACCCATCCCAACGAGGTCCTCAACGCGGGCGACGAGATCGAGGCGACGGTGCTGAGCGTCGATCCGGACCAGCGCCGCATCGGGCTGTCGCTGGACCCGGCACGCCAGGGCACGGCCGAGCCCAGCCCGCAGGTCGCGGACTACGCCAAGCCCAGCCAGGGCATGGGCACGCTCGGCGACCTGCTACGGGAGAGCCTGCGTCAGGCCAAGGAACCGGAGCCCAAGGGCAAGGGCAAGCGGCGCTGACGGGGGTGCTCACCGCCCGTGGCGGGGTGAGGGGCGCCTCGTCAACATGGCCGCGGCCCGGGTCGTCCTACCCCAGGCCGCCCGTTTGCGGCTGCAGGTTGTTCAGCTCGTCGAGGATGGCGTGCTTGCCCGAGGACAAGAGTTCGCTGGCCATGGGGAGAAAGATTTCTTCCTCCTTCTCGTGATGTCGGGTCAAGGTCCGGTACAACAGCGCGAACTCTTCCGCCAGATCGACGCAGGTGCCCTGGCCAAGCCGCTGCGTTATTTGCGCCATCAGGCTGAAGATCTGCGTGTGGTCGTTCTTCAGTGACTTGGTCGGGGTCGTCGATACCCCGGCAAGGGCCTCGTAGGCCGGGAACAGCACGTGCTCCTCCACCCGCACGTGCGACTCGTACTTGCCTGTCAGCTCGTCGAGCAGACGCTGCGCCACACCCCAGTTCTCGTCATCGCAGGCGCTGCGACACTCGTACACTATGGCTTCGAAATGCTTGTGATCGTGATAGAGCCAATTCATGACCTTCCCCATGACCGGCAGCCATCTGGCCATGATCAACATCGGATCGATTTATTTTTCTATGTTCCAACCGCATATCCGTGCCGATGGCCGAAGCTGATGCGTGACGATTAACCCAACCCCGCTGAGCGAAAATATTGAGCACCTTGCCGATGCGCCAACTACCGCACATTTCGCCACAGCTTGCGCGGTGATTCCACAGAATTTTGTCGCACAAGGGCGACGCTCAGCCGCGATGCCGATTGTAGTAGCCTGTTGGCTGGGCCGCAGCCAGCTGAGGGTCGCCCGCCAGGGCTGCCGCCTGCAGCGCCGGGCGATCAGGCCTGGCCTGAGTCAGGGGCGTTATCTGTTATAGGAGTGTCTATGTCCAAGTCGATGCTTTTGTTTGCAACACTGGCCGCCATGGCGGGTGTCAGCTTTGCCGATGTTGAACCGGACCCGCGGGTCGCCGAGGCGCGGGCGATCGTAAAGGCATTCGCGACCAGTCTGCAGGGTGAACTCCAGACGGCGATCAAGGAAGGTGGCCCGGTCAACGCCGTCGAGGTCTGTCACAGCCGTGCGCCGCAGATCGCCGCTGAGTTGGGCCAGCAGCACGGCTGGGCCGTGGGGCGCACCAGCCTGAAACGCCGCAGCCCCAGTAATGACCCCGACACCTGGGAAACCCAGGTGATGCAGGACTTCGAGGCCCGAAAAGCGGCCGGCGAAGACCCGAGCAAGCTGGAATACGCGGCAGTTGTGGAGCGGGACGGTCGCAGCAGCTTCCGCTACATGAAGGCGATCCCCACCCAGCCGGTGTGCCTGGCGTGCCATGGCGGCGGCGCGGTGAGCGCCGAGGTCGAGGCCAAGCTGCAGCAGTATTACCCGGACGACCAGGCACGCGGCTTCAGCGAGGGGGATCTGCGCGGTGCCTTCACCCTGAGCAGGGACCAGTAAGGGACGGCCGGGGCGCGGTCGTTCCCGCCGCCCCGGCCGGCGCCGGGCGAGCCGCAGCCGGGCGTCGCCACTGTGGATGTCATCCGCACCGGCTTGGAGCGCCGCCTCATCGGGAGGCGGCTCAATCGCGGGCGGCGCGCTGCGCGGCGCCGGTCGGGGCTGCAATACCCAGTGGGACGGGATTTCTCATCCAGCGGATGACAGCTATGCCAGGCACCACCCGAACGGCTTCCGGATACTTGGCAAGCGCGTACTCAATGAAGTCTTCAATGGCGAGTTGCCGTTCGCGGGCGGTACCGGTCCCCGGATATTCACCGTCTTTGCGTGCGTCGTAAATGTCGCTGTGCAAACCGACCAGCATCGGCGCGCGGTTTCCCGCCATGCGCTGGTCGAGGTTGTACTTCAGAATTTCGGTGAAGGCGGCGGACGAAAGTTCGTATCCGCCCAGATCCTTTCGGGCCCAGACATCATAGTCGAGGCATCGCACAAGCACATGATGGCCGGTTAGGTGACGGAGGTTTTCGGGAATTACGAAGGGATAGCACGGCAGCTCCCACAGCCCGGGGTGCGAGCCAACGCCCTGGTCGAAGGGGGAGCCGTTGTCCAGGGTAAAGGGCCAGTAGAATGATCGCCCCTGATCGATTCCGGCATCTGCGCGTCCCTCCATGCTGCAGTCGTACACATAACCTTTTTTAGCCAACGCCGAAAGGACGGCGTCGTTCCAATCGAGATGGGGTGTCCGCCAACCGTACAGATCTGATTCGGCGATGCCAATGCCGGCTTCGGGCGTGGTTCCATAGGGGCGCGTCAACAAGGAGTGGCAGGCGTTGATCTCGTTGGCAAGCCACGCATCTTTGGAGTATTGACTGCCGTCCACCGACACGAACTTTTGCTGTTCGATATCCCAGTATCCCAAGTGGTTGGTACTGTGATTGCCGATCTCGTGACCGTCGTCATAAAGCATCTTCCATCCCGAACGAATCGTCGCGTAATCCTGATACGCATCTTCCTGGCCGTACTTTGCCGTCATATAAAAAGAGGCGCGCATGGCCGTGCCATCATAGGTCCCGGCGTTGCCGGTTCCTTGCGGATTCTTCCTGTGCTGCATGTAGCTGATGATCCAGGCCACGCCCCCCAGCGTTGCCGCATCATTGATGCCGTTATCATCGAAGCCGAGTGAGATGAACATGGGTACTTGTGCGAGCGGGATCGCGCTGCTCTGCGGATGTGCGCGGGATGCCGGGAAATTATCCGAATAGTCGTAGACCCCGACGCCGCCACCGGCAATAGCTGCCGCCGCAATGGTCAGGGTTCCGGCTGCCGTGGTCAGAAATGTTCGCATGGGCTTTCGAGCTTATGGGTGAAACGCATGGTGGATTTCCGTTGCATCCGGGGAAGTCTTTGCTTGGCCCCCGCCGGTGGGCCGGTATTTGCGCAGATCCGGCGACAGGGGTTCAGGCCGACCGCTGGCGCGGGCAGGATTGGCGGCTGCCTGGTGCTGCGAAGGATCGCGTGGTGAGCGCTTGGCGGGCCGGCGCGCGATACGTGTCTACTCG
>JBFZDU010000171.1:0-2651 GCA_041307205.1 Gammaproteobacteria bacterium
CCCGGACGGCAAGATCGAGCGGGTAGTCAAGCTCCCCGTGCCGAACCCAACGAGCTGCGTGTTCGGCGGGCCCAATCTGAAGGACCTGTACGTCACCACCGCCTGGCTGCTGCTCACCGACGCCGAGCGCCAGGCCGCGCCGGGATCAGGCGACCTGTTCGTGATCCACACGGACATCCAGGGGTTGGCGGAACCCAAGTTCGCGGGTTGACTCTCAGGCTTGAGCGCGGCAGCGACGAGGCTCGGTATTGGGGCTTCGTTGCTGTCGGGCGCAGTCTCGGGATGGTGAGAAGATGCTTCGCCGTACGACCCTCAGCGTGGGGGCGTTGGCCGCGGCCGCGCTCCTTCTCGAAAGTGCGCTCACACGGCTCCTTGCCGTGGCGCAGTTCTACCACTTCGCCTTCCTGGTTGTTAGCCTGGCACTGCTCGGTTTCGGCGCCAGCGGCACCTTCCTCAGTCTCCGCAAGGCGCAATTTCCCAGCCCTCGTCTCTACCGCCTGGCCGGCGCAGGTTTCGCGGCGAGCGCGCTGGTGGCCTACGCCGCCGTCAATTGGCTGCCGTTCGATAGCTACACCATCGCCTGGGAACGACGACAGCTTTTCTACTTTGCGCTATATTATCTGGTCCTGGCGCTGCCTTTTTTTTGCAGTGGCGTCGGGATCGGAGCAGGGCTGGCGATCGGCGGCGGACGCGGACATCTGGTGTACGCCGCAAATCTCCTGGGGTCGGCTTTGGGCGTGTTTCTGGCGCTGTTTGCTCTGGCCCTTGCCGGTGTGCCGGGCGCGGTGTTGGCCAGCGCCACGATCGGCCTGCTCCCGGCCGTGATCGGACCCACAAGACCAGCGACGCGAGAGGCTGCGGGCGAACGACAGGCAGCCCAGATACCACCCGAACCGACCTGGAGTTCGCCTCACTGGTTCGGCAGGCGGACCGTGGTTGCCATCTTGGTAGTCGGCACAGCCGGTTTCATTGCGCTTGCTGTGTTGAATGCCCAGGGTCGCGCGCCGTTGGGCCTGGTGATTTCACCGTACAAGGGCCTGGCGCACGCCCTGCGCTATCCCGGCGCGACGGCAGCGTTCGGGCAGTGGAACGCCATCTCGCGCGCCGATGTGGTTATAGACGCGGGCACTCGTCTTCTACCCGGGTTGAGCTACACGTTCGCCGGCGCGCCGCCTCCCCAGGCTGGCCTGTCGCTCGACGCCGATTCACCGCAACCCATCACGCTCACTGCGGCTGAGGAGTTCGCGGCCGCTGACTACATGCCGGAGGCCATCGCTTTCAGGCTGCGGTCCGCTGGTCGGAGTCTTGTCCTGGAGCCGGGCGGCGGGCTGGGGGTGCTCCAGGTGTTGGCTGCGACTCCCGGGACATCGCCTCAGCGTGTCACCGCTGTGATCGGCAACCCGCTGGTGCGCGCGGCGGTGGGGCAGGCCGACCCCGCTGCTGACGTCTACGCCGACCCGCGAGTGCGGGTCGTGATCGAATCGCCGCGCGTCTACCTGCGCCGGGCCGGCCCCTCTTACGACGTGATCTACCTGCCGCTGACCGATGCCTATCGACCGATCAGCAGCGGCGCGTACGGCCTGGGCGAGACATATAGCCTGACGGTCGACGCGTTCGCCGACGCGTTGGCGCGGCTAGCGCCCGAAGGTCTGCTGGTGGCCACGCGTTGGCTGCAAACGCCGCCCAGCGAGAGCATCCGGCTGGTGGCGACACTGATCGAGGCGCTGGCGCGGCAGGGAATCGCCCGGCCGGGCGATTCCCTGGTCGCCTACCGCGGCATCCAGACGATCACGGTGCTGGTGCAGCCGGACGGCTGGTCTGAGGAGGAACTGGCCGCCGTGCGCGAGTTCACCAGCGCGCGGCGCTATGATCTGGTTTGGGCGCCGGATGTGCGAGTCGACGAGACCAACCGCTTCAACCGACTGCCTGAGCCGGCCGATTATCAAACCATTAAGTCGCTGCTGGCCGCGCCGGATCGCGCTGCATTTTACGGTGAATATCTGTTCGACATCGAACCGGCCACGGACGACCACCCCTTCTTCTACCACTTCTTTAAGTGGCGGCAGGCGCCCGAGGTATTGGCGACGCTGGGTCGCACCTGGCAGCCATTCGGCGGCAGCGGCTACTTGATCCTCTGGGCCCTGTTGGCGCTGGTGGTAGTGCTGTCAGCGGTACTGATCCTGGCGCCATTGGCGCTGCGGCGCGCTGCGGCGCCGACAAAACCTGAAGCGTCAGCGCCTCGCGGGGGTGTTTTGGCCTACTTCGGGCTGCTCGGCATCGCGTTCCTCTTCGTCGAAATTCCCTTGATCCAGCGCTGGATCCTGCTGCTCGGCCATGCAACCTACGCGTTTGTCGCAGTAGTACTCAGCCTTCTGCTCTTTTCCGGCTTGGGGAGCCTGCTGGCGCGCGCGCGTTGGCTGCCGCGGCGGGGCGCGTGGGTGCTGCTGGTGCTGATGGCGCTGCTCACCCCGCTGCTGGTGGTGCGTCTGGCCGATGCAGCGCTGGGTTGGCCGCTGTGGCCGCGCGCTGCGGTGGCCGTGATCGGCCTGGCGCCTCTTGGGGTATTGATGGGGCTGCCCTTCCCGCGCGGGGTGGCGTGGCTCGAGGATCGCGCCCCGCGGCTGATCCCGTGGGCCTGGGCGGTGAACGGG
>JBFZDU010000172.1:0-5084 GCA_041307205.1 Gammaproteobacteria bacterium
GTGTGCTCTTCCGATCTACCGGCGACCAGGCGCTGGTGTTGTGGCAGGCATCGCATTCGTTGGAGCTGAGGATATGGTCGGCTGGCTTGCCGGGCGCGACCGTGCCGTTGTGGCAGCTGAAGCAGCTGCCGATGTCCTCGGCATGATCGACCCGGGTCACCGGCGCCCAGGCACTGGTGTTGTGGCACGCATCGCAGGCGTTGGAGCTGCGAATATGGTCGGCCGGCTTGCCCGGCGCGACCGTGCCGTTGTGGCAGCTGAAGCAGCCGCCGATGACCTCGGCATGATCGACCCGGGTCACCGGCGACCAGGCACTGGTGTTGTGGCAGGCCTCGCAGGCGTTGGAGCTGCGGATATGGTCGGCCGGCTTGCCGGGCGCGACCGTGCCGTTGTGGCAGCTGAAGCAAGGCGCGGTTGCGGTGAAGTGGTCGAACCTGGCCACGCTGAAGGTCCAAGCAGTGTGACACTCGCTGCAGTCGAGATTGGTTGGCGGGTGAATCAGCGGTTTGCCCGGCGCGAAAATGCCGTTGTGACAGACCATGCAGACCGAGGGCGTACCGCGGAAAACCTGGTCGCGATGGCAGTCGCTGCAGACCAGTGTCCGGTGCGCCCCTTCCAACGGAAAGCCGGTGGTGTCGTGATCGAACCGGGTGGCCCGGGTCGCACCCTGAGCTATGCGAAAACTGCTGCTGTCGTGGCAGGCGTCGCAGTTCTCGCGCGTGGCCAGGTGACCGCTTGGCATGCCCTGGGCGATGCCGCCATCGTGGCAGCCCTGGCACTGCTTGGGCGTGCCTTCGTACACATCGTCGATGTGGCATGCCTCACAGCCGAGCCCACGGTGCGCGCCTTCGGTCGGGATGCTGGTAGTTTCGTGGTCGTACTCTTCATCGTCGTCGCCGGCCGCCGCCAAGCCGGGCGAGGCGAACACCGCCAGCAACAGCAGGCCCCAAAAAAGCAGTGGCGCCTTCGAGGCACCGCTCGGCATGGCAGGCCGATACATGGCAGACCCCAGCTCCCGGCAGCAGGCCCAATAAACTTAATCCGTTCCATTTAAAGGGATATTCGAAAGCCAGCGCAACCTGTTTCAGTCTATTCCCCTCTGACTTGAATCAGCCCGCAGAACGGCCGGGAAACAGCGAGAAAGAAAAGGGATACCTCAGGGCCTGTTCCCAAATACCTCTACTTGCACGCTAAAGGATCCCGACCTGGCGACGATAAGCCGGCGAGTCGTCAAACGATGGTTCCTTACCCAGGGAGGGGATCAACCACTCGACCCTGGGAGACCCTTATGCGCCCCTTGTCCTTGCCGCGCCGCTTCACTCTCTATTTGGCCGTGGTGGGCTGCGCGGCCCTCGCGAGCAGTGCCCTTTACTATGCCCGGGTGGTAAGCCAAGTGCAGGCGGAGCAGGTGGTCCTGCGCCAGCAGCAGTTGCGGACCTCACTGGAGGAGAAACTCGCCGCCAAGGACGCGGTGGGCGTGACCAACGCCCTGGCCCTCAGCGTTCGGGAGGACCTGGCGGCGGCCGTGCAGGCGGGAGATCGGTCACGGGCCCTGGACGTGGTGACGCGGCTGCGCAACACCTACGAGCAGAAATCCAATTTCAAGGGCATTCAGGTGCATGTCCACGATCGGGACGGGCGATCCTTTCTGCGGAGCTGGGCCCCCGACCGGCACGGCGACGACTTGAACGCCCTACGCCCCAGCATCGCCCGCGTGCGTCAGGAGCAGCAGCCTCTGACCGTGGTCGAGGCGGACGGCGACGGTCTGCGCATCCGTGCCCTTACGCCCGTCCTGGTGGGGACCGAATACGTGGGCTCCCTGGAATTCCTGCAGGGCGTGGGGAGCGTCAGCCGGGATTTTGCGGCGGACGGCCGGCGCTACCTGATGCTGCTGAATCAAGACGCGGTCGCCCTCGCTCCCGCGGTGGCCAAGTACCCCCGGGTCGCGGATCACTTCGCCGCCCACGACAAGTGGTTCGACCAGGAGACGCTGGATTTCGCTCAGGGGGTGGACCTGGCGACGGCGCTTGCCAAGGGGTACTGGATGGACGACCGCCACTTCGTGACCGCCTTTCCGGTCCTGGACTCGACGGGTCGCACCCTGGGCATCCACCTGTTGGGGGAGGACATCGGCATCCTGCAGGGCCACATCGAAGACGTCCAACGCGCGATCCAGTCCCAGGTCGGGCTTATGGCGGTGCTGCTGCTGGCGGTGATCGGGGTGGTGCTGCTCGCCTTGCGGCGTTATGTCCTGCGGCCACTGGCAGTACTGAACCATACCCTGAACCACCTGGACAATGACCTGACGGTCCGCCTGACGCCGGAACGCCAGGACGAGGTCGGGGCCCTGGTAGAGCACTTCAACCGCTTCCTGGGCGATCTGCGGGCCATTGTGGAGCGGGTCGGCGCCTCGGCCGCGGGGGTGGACACCGCCGCCAGGGAGATGGGCACAGTGGCGGCCCACACCCGGGACGCCACGCTCCAGCAACAGGCCGAGACCGAACAGGTCGCTACGGCGATGAACGAGATGTCAGCGGCCGCCCAGCAGGTGGCGGTGAACACCGCCCGCGTCGCCGAAAGCGCCCATCAGGCGGACGAGGCCTCGCAGGCAGGGCACGCGACCGTTGCCGAGACGCTGGCGGCCATACAGGCCCTGGCCCGGGACGTGGAAGACGCCGCTGCGGTCATGGAACGCCTGCACGCGGACAGCACGAGCATCGGGTCCGTGGTGGAGGTCATCCAGCAGATCTCGGACCAGACCAACCTGCTGGCCTTGAATGCGGCCATCGAGGCCGCCCGTGCCGGGGAGCAGGGCCGCGGCTTCGCGGTCGTGGCAGACGAGGTGCGGGCCCTGGCGCAACGCACTCGCACCTCCACTCAGGAGATCCAGCAGACGGTGAGTCGGATCCAGCAGGGCGCGCAGGATGCGGTTCAGGCCATGGAGCAGGGCCGGATCCGGGCCAGCCGGAGCGTGCACGAGACCGGGACTGCCAGCGAGACCCTGGACCGGATCCGCACGGCCGTCAGCACCATCACCGAGATGACGACCCAGATCGCCACCGCCGCCGAGGAACAGAGCCGGACGGCGGAGGAAATGAACCGCAACCTCACGACGATTCGGGATATCGCCCAGCACAACACAGAAGGGGCGGGCCAGACCCAGCAGGCGGTCGCCCAGCTTGCCGTGCAGACGGGGGAACTGGGCGGGCTGGTGGGGCGTTTTCGGGTCTGAGGCTTTGTCGGCACTCGCCTGCGCTCGACCCGTGGTTTGCTGCGGAGACTTCGAACGTCCGGAGCGGAGTGTATATGCCGACGAATTAGGAGAAGGCGATAAAGGAGATAGGGTCAGGTCCCACGTTCCAACAACCGGTGCTGCCAACGCTGGACCGCGCGACTCACCGTCATGTACTGCACACCGAAATGGTCGGCGATCGCCTGCATTGAATGGGGTCCGGAGTGATATGCCCGCGCCATGGCTTAGTGCCGATTCGGGTAACGGGTCGAAAAGCTCTTCAGCTGCCCCGCCAGCAGTCGCCGCTGAACTTTCGACGCCTCACGGAGCTTCTCGGACTCCCGCATCCCGTTGAATCGGTCGACGGACGCCTCGCCCGTCTCGCCGCAGGCAACCTTCGTCCTGATTTCCTGAGAATGTCGGAATGTTAGACCTGACCCCTGAGAGCTGAGGGCGCCCGAGCGAGCTTGCGAGCGGCTTGACCGCCTTGTTACGCGCGGCTACCCTTATGTACAACTTCCTGTACATTTTGATTGGGGCAGCCCTTATGGACGCGATCACCTACACCAAAGCTCGGGCCACCTTGGCACAAACCATTGATTCTGTTTGTGAAAACCACGAACCAGTGATTATTACGAAGAAGAATGATCGCTCCGTCGTGATGCTTTCGCTTGAGGATTACCAAGCTCTCGAGGAAACCTCTTACCTGCTTCGTAACCCGAAAAATGCTCGGCGCCTCCTGGACTCGGTGAACGAGCTTGATACGGGCGGTGGCTCCGAACGAGCGTTGACCGAATGAAGCTGATTTTCTCCGAGAACGCATGGGACGATTACCTTTATTGGCACAGGACCGACAAGAAAACGGTCAAACGAATCAACCAACTCATTTCGGACATCCAGCGATCTCCGTTTGAAGGAATCGGGAAACCCGAGCCTTTGAAGCATGCTCTTTCCGGATACTGGTCACGCCGGATCGATGGAGAGCATCGCATCGTTTACCGAACTGACAACGACGCTGTATTCATCGCTCAACTGCGATATCACTACTGACCGTCTCATACACCTAACGTCTTAGCGATTATTCGCCGTGCGCAGCATGGCGGGTAATCGCCTGTTAGGTGTGAAAAATGGCGGCCTTTGAAGCAAAGAAAAAGGCTTATGCGGAAATTGAAGCGCGGTTCGCGTGTGCGCATACGGATCGCGATATCTGTCATCGCATAATCAAAGATCGTCGGCCAACGTATGTGAGCCAGTGCGTGCGTTGCGGCCATACTAGTAGCCCGATCAAAGCCGCAGAGGTAAAAAAATCTGGCGCCGCAATACTAGAATACGATGAACACAAACAAGAAAAATGGCATCGAGCAAAGAGCATGGCCTACGAAGCGGCCCAAATCGCGCTCAAGCCGGAGCTTGAAGCGGAGTACAGAGCATATTTGCAGAGTCCGGAATGGCGCGCGCTTCGGGTGCAAGTGTTCGATAGGTGCGAAGGAATTTGCGAAGTCTGCGAAGATTCCCCTGCTATGGAAGTGCACCATCTCACCTATGCGCGTATCGGCAAGGAGGAGTTGCGAGATCTCTTGGGCGTTTGTGAGTTGTGCCACGAGCTTATTCATGGCGAGCGGCACACCTAACAAGGCGGTCAAGTCGTTCGCTTTGCTCACTCGGACGCGCAGCACTGCGCACCAGCTTGCGCATGCCTTCGGCATTGTTGCGCGAGCTGGCGCTCCGCGCTGCGCGCCGCGCTGCGCGCCGCTTACCTTGGCGTTAGAAGCAGAAAAGGCCTTGCGCGTTTTTCCAAAAAGGTATAATTACTATACCAATGTGCACCTTTGAATTCGATGAGCGAAAGAGC
>JBFZDU010000173.1:0-3903 GCA_041307205.1 Gammaproteobacteria bacterium
CACCCCCCCCCCCCGGCCGCCCCCGCTCGGGTGCTATCAGTAGGTGTAGCTGGGCGATTCGTAAGCCCGCTCCTCCTGACCCTCGACGATGGGCTTGACGAAGATCTCGACCCGGCGGTTGAGCTGGCGCCCCGCTTCCGTCGCATTGCTGTCGCGCGGTTCGCGCTCGCCACGGCCCTCGGTGCGTAGCCGCTGCGGATCCACCCCGCGCATGACCAGGTAGTCGGCCACGCTGTGGGCGCGACGTTCGGACAGGCGCTGGTTGTAGGCGTCCGGCCCGGTGCTGTCGGTGTGGCCGACCACATGCACTATGGTCTGGCGGTATTTGCCGATGACGCCCGCCAGTTTGTCCAGCGACGGCTCGAAGCTGCGCTTGATCTCGGCTCGGTCGAAATCGAACGACACCTCGCTGTCCACGGTCAGCTTGAGCGTGTCGTCCTTCAGCCGCTCGATCTCCATCTGGTTGGCCTGTTGTTCAGCGGCCATGGCGTTCTCGAAATCGCGCTGCTGGTTATCCATGTAATGCCCGGTGGCGCCCCCGGCCAGGGCGCCCACCGCGGCACCCACCCACCTGCCGGAATCGCCGTCCAACTGGTGACCCAGCACGGCCCCGGCCACGGCACCGACTGCCGCACCGATCTTTGCCCGACGATTGGGATCGTCCTGCTGGGTGCACGCCGTAACAGCCAAAACGGCGGTCAGTGCCATACCCGCACGCTGAATTCGTTTGGTCATCATGGTGGGGACTCCTCGGCGAATGAAAGCCATCCTGTTCGAGTGGAGCACATTTGGCTGAACGGATCCTGAACGGCAGCAAATCCTTCACGCCTGCGCTGCGGGCCCGGTCCGGAGGCCGCAAAAATAGACAACCCGGCCCGAAGGCCGGGTTGCGAGCCCGCAGTTTAGCGGTGTACGCGGGGGGCATGTCCGCTAGATGCGTTCCTTGATCCAGTTGGCGATCGCCGGCGGTACCTCCTTCTGTGCCCGACCGCTGACATAGATGCCGATGTGGCCACCCTTGAAGGGGAACTCGGTGTAGTCGTCGGAGCCGACCTTCTTGCCCAGGACGATCGAACCGTCGGGCGGCACCAAGTGGTCGGCCGTGGCGTAGATGTTGAAAACCGGCATGGTGATGTTCTCCAAGCGCACCGGCTTGCCGCCGATCGCCAGGGTGTCGTTGACCAGTCGGTTCTCCTGGTAGAACCACTTGATGAACTGCCGGAACATCTCGCCGGCCTGGTCGGGACTGTCGAAGATCCACTTCTCCATGCGCATGAAGTTCTTCAGCGCACGCGTGTCGTCCATCATGTTCACTACATCGGCGTATTTCTGGCCGGTAAGGCGGAACGGCTTCATGGACAGGAAGGTGAAATTCAGCAGCTCGCCCGGGATGTTTCCAACCGTCTCCACCAGCAAATCGACATCCAGATCGCGCGCCCACTTCGACAGCAAATTGTCGGGGGTCTGGAAATCGACCGGCGTGACCATGGTCACCAGGTTCTGCACCATCTCGGGGTGCAGCGCGGTGTAGCACAGGCTCATGGTGCCGCCCTGGCAGATCCCCAGCAGGTTGATCTTGTGCAGCCCATGCGCCTTGCAGATGTGTTTGACGCAGTGGTGGATGTACCGGTTGACGTAGTCGTCCAGCTCCAGGAAACGGTCCGCGCCATCGGGATAGCCCCAATCCACCAGGTAGACGTCGATACCCTGCTCCAGCAGGCCCTTGATCATCGACCGGTCTTCCTGCAAGTCGGTCATGTACGGGCGGTTGACCAGGGCGTACACCACCAGCAGGGGCACCGCCGCCGGCGTTTCCACCATCGCCTTATAGCGGTACAGCACCATTTTGTCTTCGCGGTAGACCTCTTCCTTGGGCGTCACACCCACGTCGATCTCGCCGAGCTCGGCAACGGTCTTCATGCCCTCGGCCAGCTTCTGGTGATAGCCGATGACTTCCTGGATGATTTCGTCGGGTCGCAGTCCCAGCATCGCTTGATCCCCCCTCAGGATTTACGGGCGGCGGCTTTCTTCCTGGCCGCTGCCTTCTTCTTGGGCGCGGCCTTGGCAGCTGCCGCAGTGGTCGTGGCGGGCTCCGCTCGCCCGGCAGATGCCGGCACGGCGGCATCTGCCCTGAGCGCCTGCAGTTCGGCCCGCAGTGCGGCGACCTCGGCCCGCAGGGTCTCGGTGCACGTATCCTCGAACAGGTCCCGCAGGTCGCGCAGCTCGCGCCGTGTCTCCTGCAGGCGGCACAGGGCGGTGTCCAGCTCGCGCCGCCCCGGGATGTGCAGCGCCGTGAGCACGCCTTCCATCATGACGCGCTCGTGCTGCTTGAGCCGCATCATGCTGTTGGTCAGCCTGCCTTGCGCCTTCAGGTACTGGTCATTGACCGCGAGATCGGCGTACACCTCCTCGCCGCAGTCGACCCACAGGTCGTACATACCGCGCAGGGTGTCGGGGCTCTCGCCTTTTTGCCCCAGCTCGACGATCCGGCGACCCAGCAGATCGACCGCCTTGCCGTTGGTGGCATTCAGCAGGGCCGCGTACTCCTGGCCCGCCTTCGCGTAGTCCGCGGACAGCAGCGCCCATTGCTGCAACTCCTCCTGCCACTCGCGCGTGTAGCCCAGCGCCGGCATGCGCAACATGCGGTTCCAGGCCTCGCCAGCATTCAGCCCGGTCAGGTCTTCTACATGCACCGGGCTCTGGCCCAGGGACTTGGTGAAGTCCTGCCAGGCATCGCCCTGCAGGCCCCAGCCACGGGTCAGGCCCGACCAGGCGTCGTTCGCCTCGCCGGTACCCCGCTGCAGCGCGGACTTGAATTCATCGAGGGTCTTCTCCAAGCCCTCGCGCCAGTTCTCGCCGGCACTCTGCGCCTCGCGCGCGATGTTCCAAAACATCTCGCCCATGTCGAAGAAGCTGCGCCCGGCATCCAGCGCCCGTTTATAAGTATCCTTGGCGTCCCCGCTGAGATTGCCCGAAACCGCCTTCCACCACGGGTCCAGACCCGCACCCAGGTCGGGTTTCTCCGCGGCCCCCATGGCGGTCTCGGCCGCCTGCCGCGACCAATCGAGTAAGGCGCCCCAATACTGCCGCTGGGTGTCGAGCCAGGCCTGGCTCCATTGATCAGCTTCGCTCATGCACGACTCCTCCAGATCTACGGTGGTTAGGTCTTAGGTGGCCCGCGCCGAAGTATGGACCGTGAATTGCCGCATTGCAACATTTCGGCTGTGAATGTCACCTGTATCGATCCAAAATAAAGCCAGATTGATATCTTTTTTTATCGGTTTTTCATCTAGTTGTTTCACCATGGGGCCAAGCCGACCAGGGCCGGCAAAGAAAAATGTTGCAATGCAGCATTATTGCGTCTAGCATTACCCCTGTCCGAAGCGTTTTCCAACCCAGAAACCAACCAGATTGTGGAGACCACCATGAAAGCCAACGACCTGATGAACAGCTGGATCGAGAACAGCAAATCCGCCATGGCGCCGGCCCGCGAGCTGAGCGAAATGACCCAGCGCATCTTCGAGAAGATGAGCGAGCAACAGATGGCCATGACCAAAGAGTACATGGACCTGGGCCTGCGTGGCGTGCAGATGCTGAGCGCCGCCCGCGATCCGCGCACCCTGGTGACCGAGCAGGTGAACCTGGCCAAAGAAGTCGGCAACAAGATGCTGGCCGGCGCCGAGGCCTACGCCAAGCTGGCGACCGAGACCCAGGCCGAACTCGCCGCTTGGGCCGAGAAGGCCACCGAGGCTGCCGTCGCCAAAGCCGGTGAGGCGGTCGAAAAAGCCGCCTGAGCAGCGCCGCTCCGCAGATCCGCCCCCTGCCTTGGGGGCGGATCTCGTCTATAAGAACAACGCGGCCTTCAGTTGCCGCAATCTGAATCGGGGTAGCCGACGCACCGGA
>JBFZDU010000174.1:0-5186 GCA_041307205.1 Gammaproteobacteria bacterium
GGCTTCGGTGACCCAGATCGAGATCCTGGACAAGCCGCCGGCCAAGGAGGACAAGGCCGTCACCTGGCCGCTGTGGCCAAACAAGTTGCGCACCTCCAGCTCTCAGGAGGAGGGCTGCGAACGCTTGTGGAACGTGGCGACCAAGGAATGCATCAGCGACGGCAAAGGCAATGTCAAGGCGCTCCGCTGCGCGCTGGTCAAATGGGACAAGGATGCACAGGGCCGTTGGGTGATGTCCGAGGTGCCGGATTCGACCTTCGACCTCAAGGCCGACCTGGTGTTGTTGGCCATGGGCTTCGTGCACCCGGTGCAGGAAGGCATGCTCCAGGAACTGGGCGTCGCCCTGGACCCGCGCGGCAACGTTCGCGGGGTCACCGACGGCCCCAAGGCCTATACGACCTCGGTAGACGGCCTGTTCGCTGCCGGCGACATGCGCCGCGGGCAGTCGCTGGTGGTATGGGCGATCCGCGAGGGGCGCCAATGCGCGCGCGCGGTGGACGAATACCTGATGGGCGTATCCGACCTGCCTAGATAACACGCAGGGCCCAGGCCTCAGGGAAAGGGCCGAGGGCCGAGGGACGAGGACCGAGGGGTTTTGTGCGGCTGGTGCCGCGATTTATTTTGGATTTGGGCTTGACATCGGTTGCGGGGCTGCGACCCTGTTGTCGTTCCTCGTTCCTCGTTCCTCGTTCCTCGTTCCTCGTTCCTCGTTCCTCGTTCCTCGTTCCTCGTTCCTCGTTCCTCGTTCCTTGGCCCTTGGCCCTCTCTTTCGTTCTATGCTTGTTCGGTGACCATCACGCGGCGGGTGCCAAACCATGACCAATATCGCGAACATTCTGGGCGCCGAGGCCGAGGGCTTGCTCGGCTACGAGTGCCTGACCATTCCCCGGGACATGTTGCACCTGCCCGGCCCGGATTACGTCGATCGGGTGGTGGCCGGATCCGACCGCAGGCCGGGCGTGTTGCGCGCCCTGCAGACCTTGTTCGACCATGGCCGCCTGGGCGGCAGCGGCTATCTCTCCATCCTGCCGGTGGACCAGGGCGTGGAACACGCCGGCGGCGCGTCCTTCGCCCCCAACCCCATCTATTTCGATCCGGAAAATATCGTGCGGCTGGCGCTGGAAGGGGGCTGCAATGCCGTGGCGTCGACCCTGGGCGTGCTGGGTTCGGTTGGACGCCGTTATGCCCACAAGATCCCGTTCCTGGTCAAGCTCAACCACAACGAGCTGCTGTCCTACCCGAACCAGTACGACCAGACCCTGTTCGCCAGCGTCGAGCAGGCGTTCGAGATGGGTGCGGTGGCGGTCGGGGCGACCATCTATTTCGGTTCAGCCGAGTCGCGGCGCCAGATCCAGGAGGTCAGCAAGGCCTTCCAGCACGCCCACGAATTGGGCATGGCCGCGGTGCTCTGGGCGTACCTGCGCAACAACGCCTTCAAAAAAGATGGGGTGGACTACCACGAGTCCGCCGACCTGACCGGCCAGGCCAACCACCTGGCGGCGACCATAGCGGCGGACATCGTCAAGCAGAAGCAGGCGACCTGTAACGGCGGTTACAGGGCCATCGGCTTCGGCAAGACCCACCCCAAGGTCTACACAGAGCTGACCAGCGACCACCCCATCGACCTGGTGCGTTACCAGGTGGCGAACTGCTACCTGGGCCGGGTCGGCATGATCAACTCCGGCGGCCCCTCCGGGCAGGACGACCTGCACCAGGCGGTGCGCACCGCGGTGATCAACAAGCGCGCCGGCGGCATGGGACTGATCTCGGGCCGCAAGGCGTTTCAGAAGCCGATGCGCGATGGGGTGGCGCTGTTGCACGCCATCCAGGACGTGTACCTGGCGGCGGAGGTGACGGTCGCCTGAGGCCGGGCCGGGGCACGCAGGCGCCGGGACTATGCCCTTGGCCCTTGGTCCTCGGTTCCCGGCCCGTGCCGTTCGAGCGCCCAGGTGACGTGCTCCCGGACCAGTTCCGAGGGGTGGCTGGTGCGGGCCAGCAACGCGGTCCGCACCGCGGGTCCGGCCGGTGCATTTCCCAGCGCCACCGCCAGGTTGCGCAGCCAGCGGTGGTGACCGAGGCGGTGCAGCGCCGAGCCCTCGGTCTTGCGCAGGAACTGCGCTTCGTCCCAGGCGAACAGTTCGATCAGGGTGGCGCTGTCCAGGCCGTGGCGCGGCAGGAAGTCGACCTCGGGCGTCGGGCTGGCAAAGCGGTTCCAGGGGCAGACCAGCTGGCAGTCGTCGCAGCCGTAGATGCGGTTGCCCAGCAGGGGGCGCAGCTCGACCGGGATGGCGCCGTGCAGTTCGATGGTCAGGTAGGAGATGCACAGTCGGGCGTCGAGCTGGTAGGGCGCAACGATGGCGCGGGTCGGGCAGACCTCGATGCAGGCCTGGCAGGCCCCGCAGTGCGCGCGCACCGCTTGGTCCGGCGGCAGGGGCAGATCGGTATACAGCTCACCGAGCAGGAACCAGGAGCCGGCGTCGCGGCTCAGCAGGTTGGTGTGCTTGCCCATCCACCCCAGCCCGGCCTTGACGGCCAGCGGTTTCTCCAGCACCGGGGCCGAGTCCACGAACGCCCGGTAACCGAAGGGACCGACGGCCGTCGCGATGCGGTCCGCCAGTTGCTGCAACCGGCGCCGCAACAGCTTGTGATAGTCCCGCCCCAGGGCGTAGCGCGCGATGAAGGCGGCGGCCGGGTCGGCCAGCACCGCGCCCGGGTCGTCGGCCGGCGGCAGATAGTCCATGCGCACCGCGATCACCCGCCGCGTGCCCGGCACCAGCGCGGCCGGTTGAACGCGCTTGACGCCGTGGCGCGCCATATAGGCCATCTCGCCGTGCCAGCCGCGCGCCAGCCAGGTGGCGAGGCGTGCGGCGGCGCTGTCCAGCTCGATATCGGCGATGCCGACCCGCTGGAAGCCCAGCGCCGCACCCCAGGCCTTGATGTCCCGGGCTAGCGCGGCATAGTCGATGGGCGGTGGGTCGTCGGTCATGGCGGCAGGCCCTACAATAGCAAGCCGATCCCGTCGAGCGCCGCTTTGTGACCTCGTATCGTGCCATGCCCAAGACCGAGCAGTTGCCGCGTGCCCTGTACACCGCGGCCCAGGTGCGCGAGTTCGATCGCATTGCCAGCGCGGAGTACGGCATCGCCGGGGAGCAGCTGATGGAGCGGGCCGGCGCTGCGGCCAACGCGCTGCGCTGCGCGCTTTGGCCGCAGGCGCGCGAGATCACGGTCCTGGTCGGCACGGGCAACAATGGTGGCGACGGTTTCGTGCTGGCGCGCCTGGCGCGGCAGGAGGGACTGGCGGTGCAGGTGCTGCAGCTGGGCGATCCGGACCGGATCGGCGGTGACGCGCGTCTGAACGCGCAGCGCTATGCCAATCTCGGCGGCGACTGGCGGCCCTTCGCTGGCCTGCCGCCGCGCACCGATCTGATCGTGGATGCCATCTTCGGCACGGGTCTCGAACGCGAGGTCACGGGGCCCTGGGCGCAGGCGATCGCGGCGGTCAACGCCCACCCCGCCCCGGTACTGGCCCTGGATGTCCCTTCGGGCCTGCACGCGGACACCGGCCGGGCGCTGGGGGTCGCGATCCGGGCCGCGGCCACGGTCAGCTTCATCGGCCTGAAACAAGGCCTGTTCACGGCCGACGGCCCGGCGTGTTGCGGGGCCGTTCATTTCGACGCGCTGGACGTGCCGGCGCGTCTCTACGGCCGGCAGGTCCTGTCCGCCCGGCGGCTCGACGGTGCCAGCCCGGCGCCCTACCTGGGGCCGCGGCTGCGCACCGCGCACAAGGGCGATTTCGGCCATGTGCTGGTGGTCGGCGGCGACCTGGGTTGCGGTGGTGCGGCACGGCTGGCGGCCGAGGCGGCGGCACGCGTCGGCGCCGGGCTGGTCAGCCTGGCCACGCGGCCGGCCCAGGTCGCTGCGGTGTTGGCGGCGCGGCCCGAGATCATGGTGCATGGCCTAGAGACCGCGGCCGATCTGGCGCCGCTGTTGCAGCGGGCGTCGGTGATCGCCGTGGGGCCCGGCCTGGGTTGCGGCACTTGGGGCCAGGCGCTGTGGGGGCAGGTGTGCGCGGCGCGCCAGCCGCTGGTGGTGGATGCCGACGCCCTCAATCTGCTGGCACAACAGCCGCAGCGCCGCGACGACTGGGTGCTGACGCCGCACCCGGGCGAGGCGGGCCGGCTGTTGGGGCTGACCGCCGCAGCCATCCAGGCCGACAGATTCGCGGCGCTGGCGCAACTGGTCGGGCGTTACGGCGGCGCGGCGGTACTCAAGGGGGCAGGGACTCTGGTCGGCGCCACCGGGACCCGCCCGCCCGGCGTGTGCAGCGCCGGCAACCCCGGCATGGCCAGCGGCGGCATGGGGGACCTGCTCACCGGGGCCATCGCCGGCCTGCTGGCCCAGGGTCACCCCCCGGACCAGGCCGCCGAACTCGGGGTGTGCCTGCATGCGGCCGCGGCGGATGCGGCGGCGGTGGACGGCGAACGCGGCCTGCTGGCCGGTGACCTGCTGCCCTGGCTGCGCCGCTTGGTGAACCCGTGACCGGGGTACTCAGCCTGCACCTGCCCGATGCCGACGCGCAGCAGGCGTGGGGCGCCGCCCTGGCCGCTGCCTGCCCCGGGCGCGCCCTGGTGTTCCTGGAAGGCGATCTGGGTGCGGGCAAGACCACGCTGGTCCGCGGCTTCCTGCGCGGCCGCGGTCACACCGGGCCGGTGCGCAGCCCGACCTACACCCTGGTGGAGCCTTACGAACTGGCCACGGGGAGCGTCTACCACCTGGATCTCTACCGCCTGGGCCACGGCGAGGAGTTGGAGTACCTGGGCCTGCGCGACCTGCTGGCCGAGACGGCCGTGGTCCTGATCGAATGGCCGGAGCGTGGTGACGGCTGGCTGCCCGATCCCGATCTGCGGGTGCGGATCGCGCATTGTCCGCAGGGTCGTGACCTCGAAGTGCAAGCCACTTCTGCCGTCGGCGCGGCGGTACTGCAGCGCTTGTCCGGCGAGGATGTCAGGTAGATTATAGGAAAGCCACTTATCTGGCAGATTTTTCTGGGAAATATGCGTTGTCTGTGCTAGCTTTTCACGCATCGGTCGCGGGAACCCGGATGATGGGTCCATGAAATACCTGACTTTCCTGCTGCTGCCCTGTCTGCTGCTGCCGTCGCTCGGCTGGTCCGCCCAGGTCCAGGG
>JBFZDU010000175.1:0-10760 GCA_041307205.1 Gammaproteobacteria bacterium
GGGTCCTAAGCCGGGTTAATCCGGCGGTCACTCGCCCCGTCAGCGACTGCCCAGGGCCGATTCCACGGCCGGCGGAAAGCGCCGCCGCAACCAGGGTCCGAGCAGCAACAGGTAGAGCAGCAGGCCGGCCAGGTCCGCCAGCCAGTCGCCCAGCGACAGGGTGCGCGCGCCACCCAGCCATTGCAGGCCTTCGATTGCGGCCCCGTAACCGGCCAGCCACAAAAATTGACTGCGGCCGAACGGTGCGCGCGGCCAGCTGCCGTCGACCAGGAAGGCCAGGCCGAGGAAGGCCAGGCCATGCAGCAGCTTGTCGTTGAGGCCGCCGTCCGGTAGCGGCGCAGGCGTCAGGCTCTGCCAGGCGATCAGCAGCAGCGCCAGCCCGAGCAGCAGGCGGAAGCCGATGGCATTGCAGCGGCTGTACAACATTCAGGCCTGCTCGCGCGCCACGGCGCGGTAGCCGATGTCGCGGCGCAGGGTCAGGCCATCCCAATGGATGCGGTCGGCCAGCGCGTAGGCACGCCGTTGCGCCTCAACCACCGTCGCCCCCAGGGCGGTGGCGCACAGCACCCGTCCGCCGGCGGTCACGACCCTGCCGGCGCGTTCGGCCGTGCCCGCGTGGAACACCTTCTGCCCGTCTTCCTCGCCGTCCGGCAGGCCGGTGATGACAGCACCCTTGGCATAACTGCCGGGGTAACCGCCGGCCGCCAGTACCACGCCCAGGGCGGCGCGCGGGTCCCAGTCGGCGGTTTCGGCGTCGAGCCGGCCGGCCAGCGCCGCCAGGCAGTGGGCCACCAGGTCGGAGCGCAGGCGCAGCATGATGGGCTGGGTCTCGGGGTCACCAAAGCGGCAGTTGAATTCGATGACCTTGACGGACTTCCCGCCCGTCCCATCCGCCGTGATCATCAGCCCGGCATACAGAAACCCGGTGTAGGGATGGCCCTCGGCCGCCATGCCGCGCACCGTGGGCAGGATCACCTCGGCCATGATCCGGTCGTGAACGGCCGCGGTCACCACCGGGGCAGGCGAATAGGCGCCCATGCCACCGGTGTTGGGGCCGGTGTCGCCGTCACCGATGCGTTTGTGATCCTGGCTGGTGGCCATGGGTAACACGTGACTGCCGTCGGCCATGACGATGAAACTCGCCTCCTCGCCCTCCAGGTACTCCTCGATCACGACGCGGTGACCGGCCGCGCCGAAGGCATTGCCGGCCAGCATGTCGCGCACCGCCGCCTCGGCGGTCGCGAGGTCCAGCGCCACGATCACCCCCTTGCCGGCGGCCAGTCCATCCGCCTTCACGACAATCGGGGCGCCCGTTTGCCGGAGATAGACCAGTGCCGACTCGATCTCGGTGAAGGTCCGGTAGGCCGCGCTCGGAATCCGGTGGCGGGCGAGGAAATCCTTGGTGAAAGACTTGGAGCCTTCCAGCTGGGCGGCCGCTCGGCTGGGGCCAAAACACGGCAGGCCCGCGGCCTGGAAGGCATCGACCACCCCGGCCACCAGCGGCGCTTCGGGGCCGACGATGGTCAGGCCAACGGCATTGGCTTGGGCAAACGCCAGCAGGCCGGCGATGTCCTCGGCGTCGATGGCCAGGTTCTGCATGCCCGGTTCGCGGGCGGTCCCGGCATTGCCCGGTGCGACAAAGACGCGCTCGGCCAGGGGCGACTGGGCCGCCTTCCAGGCCAGGGCATGCTCGCGGCCGCCGCCGCCGACGATCAAGATGTTCATGCGGGCTGACTGGTGTCCGGTAGCGAATCGAAGCGGTGAGATTCTACGGAATTCGGCGCCGGGCTGCAGGTCGCCGCATCAGCGGTGCCCGACCAAGCCGCGTTTGCTGCGCTCGATGAATTGCACGATCGCAGCGACTTCGGCGCCCAGGTCTGCGGCACGCAGTTGCGCCAGGGCTTCGGCGGGCGTCAGGCCGGACCTGTAAAGCAGACGGTAGGCCCGCTTGATGGTGTCGCGCTGTGCCTGATCGAAGCCGTTACGGCGCAGCCCGACCAGATTCAGACCGACGATCTCGGCGCGGTGGCCATCGACCGTGACATAGGGCGGCACGTCCTGCGGCACGCCGCTCACGCCCGCGACCATCGCATAGGCACCGATGCGGCAGAACTGGTGGACCGCGGTGTGCGCAGACAGAAAGCAGTGGTGCTCCACCCTGACGTGCCCGGCCAGCGTGGCCGTATTGGCAAAGATGTTGCTGTCGCCCACCACGCAGTCGTGCCCGACATGGCAGTACACCATGAAATAGTTGTTGCTGCCGATGACGGTGCCGTGGTCTTCCTTGACGCCGTGACTGATGTTCACACCCTCGCGGAAGTGGTTGTGATCGCCAATGGTGAGCGGCAGGCTCCGCTCGGGCGTGTAGCTGACATCCTGCGGCGCGGCACCTATGGTGGCGCCGTGGTAGACCCGGTTGAGTCGTCCCATCCGGGTCTGGGCGTGGATCCGCACATTGCTCTCGATCACGCAGCCCTCGCCGATGACCGCGCCGGCCTCGACGATGGAATATGGCCCGACCCTGACCGAGGGGTGCAACTGGGCGCCGGCTTCGATGATGGCGGTGGGATGAATCGTCATTCGGGGCCTCCAGCCCCCGGCTTCCGGCCGCCAGGGGGGTTGCGCTTGTCAGGACGCCGGTTTGGCTCTTCGTTTGCCGTCAGCTGCCAGCTCCGTCAGTGGCGGAAATGCCGCATCCCGGTGAACACCATCGCCATGCCGTACTCGTTGGCGGCAGCGATGACTTCCTCGTCGCGTAGCGAGCCGCCGGGCTGGATGATCGCGGCGATGCCGGCCTGGGCCGCGTTGTCTATTCCGTCGCGGAAGGGGAAGAAGGCGTCCGATGCCATCACCGCGCCTTCCACGTCCAGACCGGCATGTTCGGCCTTGATCACGGCGATGCGGGCCGAGTTGACGCGACTCATCTGGCCCGCACCGATGCCGATGGTCATGCCGTCGCGGCCATAGACTATGGCGTTGGACTTGACGAACTTGGCCACGCGCCAAGTAAACAGCAGGTCGCGCAGCTCGGCTTCGGACGGCGCGCGTTCGGTGACTACCTGAAGCTCGTTGTACAGCTGCAGGTCGGCGTCCTGCACCAGCAGGCCGCCATTGACGCGCTTGAAGTCGATCCGGCGGACGTCCTCCTGGGTCCAGTCGCCGCATTGCAGCAGCCGCACGTTTTTCTTCGCCGCGATCACGTCCGCCGCCTCCAGGCTGACCCAGGGGGCAATGATGACCTCGACGAACTGACGATCGACGATGGCCTTGGCCGTGGCCGCGTCCAGCTCCCGGTTGCAGGCGATGATGCCGCCGAAGGCCGATTCGGTGTCGGTGCGGTAGGCGCGCTCATAGGCCTCGAGCAAGGTCTCCCCCAGCGCCACGCCACAGGGATTGGCGTGCTTGACGATGACGCAGGCCGGGCCCTCGTCGAACTGCTTCACGCACTCCAGCGCCGCGTCCGCGTCGGCGACGTTGTTGTAGGACAACTCCTTTCCCTGCAACTGACGGGCGGTACTTATGCAGACCTCGTCGACTTGGGTCTCGACATAGAAGGCGGCGCGCTGGTGCGGGTTCTCGCCGTAGCGCATCGCCTGGGCCAGGGCGTACTGGAAATTGATGATGTCCGGAAAGGGGCGCTTGCTCCCGTCCGGGTCGACCGCGCTCAGGTAATTGGCGATGGTGCTGTCATAGGCGGCGGTGTGGCCGAATGCCTTGACCGCCAGGCGGTAGCAGGTGGTCGGGGTCAGGGCGCCGCCGTGCTGCCGCAGCTCTTCCAGGACCAGGGCGTAATCCGCCGGGTCCACAACCACCGCGACGTCGCGATGATTCTTGGCCGCTGCCCGCAGCATGGTCGGGCCGCCGATATCTATATTTTCGATCGCGTCGGCGAGCGTCGCGTCCGGCTTGGCGACCGTCTCCTTGAACGGGTAGAGGTTCACCACCACCAGGTCGATGCGGCCGATGCCGTGTTCCTCCATGACCGCGTCATCCACGCCGCGGCGCCCCAGGATGCCGCCATGCACCTTCGGATGCAGGGTCTTGAGGCGACCGTCCATCATCTCGGGGAAGCCGGTGTAATCGCCCACCTCGACCACGTTGACACCGTGTTCGCGCAACAGCCGGGCAGTGCCACCGGTTGACAGAATCTCGGTGCCGGCGTGGGCCAGCCCCTTGGCGAATTCGACCACACCCGTCTTGTCGGACACGCTGACGAGGGCGCGCGTTATGGCTGTCATAGCGGATTCCCCAGATGGTTGACGAGCACGAACGCGGCCCAGCGGCCGCGTTGCATCGCGGATTCTACTTGATCGGCCTGTCGAGCTGGTATTGCGCGATTTTTTTGCGCAGGGTGCTGCGACTGATCCCCAGGGCGTTGGCCGCCCGGGTCTGGTTGCCGCCCATGTGCTGCATGACGCAAGCGAACAGGGGACGTTCGACCTCGGCCAGTACCAGCTGGTAAAGATCGGCGGGCGCGTGCCCGTCCAACTGGGCGAAGTAATTATCCAGCGCGTCCTTTACGCAGTCGCTCAAGGGTTCGTTTTTGCTTTTCCTCGCCACTTCCAAGGTCCCTCCGAGCACTTCCGTATGCGCTGTGAAGTCCAGGCTCATGCTGCCAGCTCTCCTGATCGTTGCAGTACGTCGAAGAAGTCACATACCAGCCGGCGTTGCGCGTCCACAGTATCCACCCGATTGACGGCGGTGCGGAAGAGTGCGGCCCCAGGCAGCGCGCGGCTGTACCAGGCGAGGTGTTTGCGCGCCACGCGGACGCCGTGTGCCCGACCATACAGCCGGTAAAGTTCATCCAGATGTCCGAGCAACAGCTCGCGCACCCAGGACGGCGCCGGCGGCGGCAACAACCGCCCGGTTGCCAGATAGTGGTGAATTTCGCGAAAGATCCAGGGCCGCCCTTGGGCCGCGCGGCCGATCATCAGGCCATCGGCACCCGTGTGCTGCAACACCTGCGAAGCCTTGTGCGGCGAGTCGATGTCGCCGTTGGCGATCACCGGGATGCCCACGGCCTGCTTGATGGCGCGGATGGTGTCGTATTCGGCAGCGCCGGCGTAACCGCAGGCGCGGGTGCGGCCGTGCACCGCCAGGGCCTGGATACCGGCCCGCTCGGCGAGTTGCGCGATGTGCACGCCGTTGCGGTGGTCCGGATCCCAGCCGGTGCGGATCTTCAAGGTAACCGGGACAGTGACAGCCGCCACCACCGCCTCGAGTATGCGGCCGACCAAGACCTCGTCGCGCAGCAGCGCGGAACCGGCCGCCACCTTGCAGACCTTGCGCGCCGGGCAGCCCATGTTGATATCGATGATGGCCGCGCCATGCGCCACGTTGACCTGCGCGGCCCGCGCCATGGCGGCCGGATCCGCACCCAGGATCTGTACCGCCACCGGGGCCGCTTCCCCCGCATGGTCGAGCCGCCGCACGGTCTTGCGCGTGGCCCACAGGCTGGCGTCCGCGGTCACCATTTCGGATACGGCAAGGGCCGCGCCCAGACGGCGGCAGAGCTTACGGAACGGGCGATCCGTAACCCCGGCCATCGGGGCAACGAGCAAATTGTTCTCAAGCTGTAATTGGCCTACACGCATGGCGTGACAGTCTCTTCTGCCGGGGACCGTTCCGCGAAGCGGGGGGCCGATGTTACGCCGATATGACGCAGGCGCAAGTGCCAGTTCGCTGTGCGGCGCTTGGCCATGTTCGGTGCACGCCGGTCCGCCTGCGGCTCAGTAGAAAGCCAGTTCGAAACCGGTCGCGTGCGGTCCCGGATCGGCAAGCCGCAACTCGATAGTGATCACTTCCTCCGCAGCCACCAGTCGACCCGGATCCACTGGACCGGGCAGGTACTCGCGCGGCGTGAGGGTGCGCCGCGCGAGCAGGCTCTGGCCGGTATCGAACAGGCTCAGCTGCAACTGCGGCGGCGGCTGGGCAAAGTCGCGCTGGTTGACAAAGCTGACCCGCAGCGCCAGCCCCCCGGTCGCGTCGGCAGCGGGCTCGAGCTGACGCTGCAGGACCAGGTAACCGGCGGGATCGCGTTGCGGCGCGAGCGCGCAGGGGAGGTTGGCGCACAACTGCGTCAGCGCGGCGCGCACCACCGGATCGGTGAGTAGCCGGTCGCGTTCGATCCAGGCCCACTGCGCCGCCGCCAGGGCCAACAGGGCCATGACTGCCAGACCCTGACCCAACCGCCGCAGTCGCTGGCGGCGCGGCGCGGCCAAGGTCTGATCGAGGTCCAAAGCCGGCGGACTGGCAAACTGCAGCGGCGACGGGACGCCGGGATCATCGAGCGGCAGTGACAAGGGCAAGGGCGGGCTGACTGGGGCACCGGGCGGCGGCGGATTGCGCTGCAGCCGCCGCAGCAGGCGCCGAACATCGACACTGGCTTCGCCGCCGGCCGCCGCTGCCGCGTCGGCGGCCGGCCGGGTGGCATCGAACAGGGTTTCGCAGCTGCAGCAGCGCGCTTGGCCGTGGGCGGCCGCGAGCGCCGCGATGTCGATCCGGTAGCTTGCCTGGCAACCGGGGCAGCGGATTTGCATGCTCAGTCCGCCCGGCGCCCGCTGAGGCGCACCCACTCGTCCCGGGTGAACGGCGCTTCGAGTCGAAACCGCTGCGCATAGGCCGCGGCCACCGTCCCGGCCTGCGCCTCCAGAATGCCCGACAACACCAGTTGCCCGCCTGGCGCCACCAGCGCAGCAAGCGGCGCGGCCAGCTCCACCAAGACGTTCGCCAGGATGTTGGCCAGCACAATGTCCACCGGTTCGGCGCGAAAGTCGCTGCTGTGCACGGCCTGCACCCGGTCCGCCACGGCGTTCAACCGGGCATTGGCCGCGGTGGCGGTGACCGCCTGCGGGTCGTGGTCGACGGCCAGCACCTGGCGCGCGCCCAGGCGTGCCGCGGCGATCGCCAGGATGCCCGAACCGCAACCGAAGTCGATCACCCGGCGGTCGGCCAGAGCGGCGCCGTCCAACCATTCGAGGCACAGCGCGGTGGTGGGGTGGGTCCCGGTACCGAAGGCCAGTCCCGGATCGAGGCGCACCACCACGGCATCCGGGGTCGGGGGCTCCTGACCGGTCGGGCACACCCACAGCCGTTCCCCGAAGCGCATGGGGTGGAAGCGCTCCAGCCAGGCGCGCTCCCAGGCGCGGTCTTCCAGCACCTCCAGGGCAATATCCCTGGCGCCGTCCGGCAACGCCCGCCCGAGTTCGGCGCGCAGCGCGTCGGCATCGGTATCGCCCGCGAACAGCCCGGTCACCCGGGTGCTCTGCCACAAAGGTGTGGCGCCGGGCGCCGGCTCGAACATCGGCTGGTCGGCCGCGTCCTCGAAGGTCACCGACAAGGCCCCGAACTGTTCCAGCAGCAGTTCGAGCAACGGCGCCTGGGCCTGCGGCGCGGTGATCCGGGCTTGGAGCCACATGGCCTATGGGCCCAGGCGCCGCCGTCCTGACTTCACAGGCCGAGCTTCTTTTCGAGATAATGGATATTCATCCCACCGGCGACGAACTGGGGGTCGCGCATGATGTCGGCCTGCAGCGGGATGTTGGTCTTGATGCCGTCGATAACCATCTCGGACAAGGCCACGCGCATGCGGGCGATAGCGGAGTCGCGGGTTTCGCCATGGGCGATCAGCTTGCCGATCATCGAATCGTAATAGGGCGGCACCTTGTAACCGTTATAGAGGTGGCTGTCGAAGCGGATACCGGGGCCGCCCGCCACGTGCAGCTGGGTGACGGTGCCGGGGCTGGGCATGAAATTCTTTGGATCCTCGGCGTTGATGCGGCACTCGATCGCATGGCCGTGGATCTTGATGTCTTTCTGCCGGTAGGCCAGCGCCTCGCCGGCGGCGATCCGCAGCTGCTCCTTGACGATGTCGACGCCGGTGATCATCTCGGTCACGGGATGCTCCACCTGGACCCGGGTGTTCATCTCGATGAAGTAGAACTCGCCGTTCTCGTACAGGAACTCGAAGGTGCCCGCGCCCCGGTAGCCGATCCGGCGGCAGGCCTCGGCGCAGCGTTCGCCGACGCGATTGCGCTGCTCGGCCGTGATGCCCGGGGCCGGAGCCTCTTCCACGACCTTTTGGTGCCGACGCTGCATGGAACAATCGCGCTCGCCCAGGTGGATGGCGTGGCCGAGGGTGTCGGCCAGCACCTGGAACTCGACGTGACGCGGGTTCTCCAGGTATTTCTCCATGTACACGGTGTCATTGCCGAAGGCGGCGCGCGCCTCGGCCTGGGTCAGGGAGATGGCCGACAGCAATGTGGCCTCGGAGTGCACCACGCGCATGCCCCGACCGCCACCGCCGCCGGCCGCCTTGATGATCACCGGGTAACCAATCTCCCGCGCCAGCCGCAGGGTGCGGTCGGTGTCCTCGGTCAGGGCGCCGTCCGAACCGGGCACCGTGGGTACGCCCGCCGCCTTCATGGCCTCGATGGCGGTGATCTTGTCGCCCATCAGGCGGATGGTCTCCGGACGCGGGCCGATGAAGGTGAACCCCGATTGTTCGACCCGTTCGGCGAAATCCGCGTTTTCGGACAGGAATCCGTAGCCGGGATGGATGGCCACCGCGTCTGTGACCTCGGCCGCGCTGATGATCGCGGGCACGTTCAGGTAGCTCAGCGCCGAGGCCGCGGGGCCGATGCACACCGATTCGTCGGCCAGACGCACGTGCTTGAGGTCGCGATCGGCCTCCGAGTGAACCGCCACGGTCTTGATCCCCAACTCGCGGCAGGCGCGCAGGATGCGCAGGGCGATTTCGCCCCGGTTGGCTATGACGATCTTCTCCAGCATGGGCATGGGAAGGCCTCAGCCGATCACGAACAGCGGTTGGTTGTACTCCACCGGCTGGCCGTTCTCCACCAGGATCTGCTTGACCGTGCCGTCCTGGTCGGATTCGATCTGGTTGAGGATCTTCATCGCCTCGATGATGCACAGGGTGTCGCCCGCCTTGACCCGCTGGCCTTCCTCGGCGAACACCTTGGCGCCCGGCGAGGAGGCCCGGTAGAAAGTACCGACCATGGGCGCTCGGATCAGGTGCCCCTCCGGCTCGGCCGTTTCGGAACTTGCCGCCGCGGGCGGAGTGACGGCCGGCGCGGCGTGCGGCGTCATCATGTATTGGGGTGCCATCATCGGCATGCTGCCGGCGCCCATGCGGCTGATGCGCACCGATTCCTCGCCCTCGTGAATCTCGATTTCGGCGACGCCGGACTCTTCGATCAGCTCGATCAGCTTCTTTACCTTGCGGATATCCATTGGATGTTTGGCCTGTGTACTCGTCCTTAGGGTGCGGCTGCCGTAACGCGCGCGAGCGCGGCGTCCAGCGCCAGTTCGTAACTCTGGGCCCCGAAGCCACTGATCACGCCGACCGCGACATCCGACAGGTAGGAACGCTGTCGAAACGCTTCGCGGGCGTGGACATTGGACAGGTGCAACTCGATGAAAGGGATGCCGACGCCGAGCAGGGCATCGCGCAACGCCACGCTGGTGTGGGTGTAGGCTGCGGGGTTGATCAGGATGAAGGCGACCCCGTCGCGCCCCGCCTGGTGAATGCGCTCCACCAGTTCGTGCTCGGCATTGCTCTGGTAGAAATCCAGGTCGTGCCCCGCCGCCGCGGCGCGGGCGCGCAGCGCGGTGCCGATGGTCGCCAATGTGGTGCGACCATAAACGTCCGGCTCGCGGCTACCCAGCAGATTGAGATTCGGGCCGTTCAGTACCAGAATTCGGGCCATGCGGACACGCGCCTCGCTCGCGCACCATGAGGGTACGCCACTAATTTGCCGGTAATTGTGCCGAATTGGGGCAAAATCCGGGCAAATTCTGGGCTATGCCCGGGGCTTTGTCCACCCGCAATTACCCTAACCCGGACGCTTGAGCAGTTCCTGCAAAGCGGGTTCGATTTGTTCGCGGGTCATGCCCCCGGCGTGGCGCAGCGCGACCCGGCCAGTGGGGCCGGCGATCACGGTGAACGGCAGGCCTTCGAAGCGATTGCCGAGCTGCTTCGACAACGCCACCGCCTGCATGTCGCCAAGCAGCACCGGGTAGTTCACGCCGTAGGTGTCCACAAACTCGCGGGTCGGGGCCTGGTCATCGATCGCGATGCCGACGAACTGCACGCCGGCCGCACCGTATTTGTCCTGGAGTTCCACGAACAGCGGCGTCTCTTCACGGCATGGTGGACACCAGGTCGCCCAGAAGTTGAGGACCACCACCTTGCCGCGCCAGTCGCTGGCGTTCCGGGTGCCGCCCTGCAGGTCGGGAAAGCTGAATTCGGGCAAGGACTGCAGCAACCCGGCCTCGGCCTGCTGGCCGATGACCGGCTGCTGCCGGTGCCAGTACTGCCAGCCCGCGCCAACCACAGCACCCAGCACGGCCCCAGCGACCGCCAGCGAGATGATCTGGATCGGCTTCACGGCAGCGCCCCCCGCACGTGCGCGGCGAACTCCGCGGGTCCCATGTAACCCAGCAGACGATAATTGCGCCGCTCGGCGCCGGCGCCGTCCCAGAAAATCATGGCCGGCGGGGCCGGGATGCCAATGTGGCGCTGCAGCGCCAGGTCGGCCTCGTCCTGGGCGGTGACGTCGGCCTGCAGCAGCACGGCATTACCCAGCGCGGCCTGCACCGCAGCATCGGGGAAGGTGTTCTTCTCCATCTGCTTGCAGTAAACGCACCAGTCGGCATAGAAGTCGAGCATTACCGGGCGGCCGGCCGCCCGGGCCGCCGCCAGTTCGGCGTCGAGATCGGCCACGCGCTTGATGCGCTTG
>JBFZDU010000176.1:0-2477 GCA_041307205.1 Gammaproteobacteria bacterium
CGACGCGCCGGCAGAAGTCGTCGTAGGCGTGCTGGAACGCCCGGGTCCAGGCGGTGCGGTCCATGTCGCGGTGCAGCGGCGGCATGCCGTTCGCGACGCCGTTGCGCATGTCGAGCTTGTGGGCGAACTCGTGGATCACCAGGTTCGCCTCCCAGTCGTGGACGCTGTCGAGGGTGTCTGCCCAGGACAGGATGACCGGGCCATGGTGCGTGGCTTCGCCGCTCAGCGGTCGAGTCTCGTGGTGGACCACCCCGTCGTCGTCCAGGTATTCGTGAGGGGCGAGGAATTCCTCCGGGTACAGGATGACGCTCGACCAATCGTCATACCAGCGCAGACCGAGCCGGAGCACGGGTACGCAAGCCTGCACCGCGACCAGCAGGCGCATGTCCTGCGCCACCTGCAGGCCGCCCGCGCCGACCAACCGTTTTTGGCGCAGAAATGTCATGGCGAGTTGCCGCAAGGCTTCGCGGTCGGCAGTGCCGTAGTGGCGCAGCAGGGGCAGGTCCGTGCACAGCGCTTGCCACAGCTCCGGTGCGATGCCGGCCGGAGGGGTGGTCAGGGCATGCCACAGCTGGCGCAGGGTGCGTATCACGCTCGGGGTCGACTTGACGGGAATCAAAGTGGCGGTATTTTCCCATGACGGTGCCCTCACCGGGCGCCCTGTGACCGGATCAGAATAACCTTCTGGCAAATTGCGGAAATCGGTAAATTAGCTGATACTTATCTGTCATTTCTTGCATCGCGCCCATGCCGGCGCGATGGCTGGCGCCGGGAGGGGCCATGTCGGACACCTATACACCAGCGACGGCGCAGCCGCCCGGGCCCGTGGTCGGCTCCCGCCTGCGCAAGCTTTTGGGCATAGTGTTCCTGTTGTTCGCCCTGCTGGCGGTCAACTCAACCTACCTGGGCAGCATCACGCTGTTGGAGCACTTCAGCGGCGAGGTCCACCAGGGCTACTTCTACCTCAGCATGTTTCTCGGCCACCTGGCGCTGGGACTGGCGCTGGTCGTGCCCTTCCTGGCGTTCGGTATCGGCCACATGCGCCGGGCGCTGCAACGCTCCAATCGCTACGCCATTCGGGCCGGTGTGGCGCTGTTCGTGACCGGATTGCTGGTTTTGCTGTCGGGTCTGCTGCTGACGCGCTTCGGATTCTTCGAGGTCAACGATCCCGCGGTCCGCAGGGTCGGGTACTGGGTGCACGTGCTCACGCCGTTCGTCGCGGTGTGGCTGTTCGTGCTGCACCGCCTGGCCGGCCGCCCGATTCGTTGGGGCGTGGGCGCCCGCTGGAGCGGTGTGGCGGCGGCCTTCGCCGCGATCATGCTGGGTTGGCACTGGAGCGGCTACGGTGAGGTCGAACTCGCGCCCGAACGCGCCTTCAAGACCTCGCTGCTGCGTACCCCGGGCGGGGAGCACCTGCCCGCCGCGGCCTTCATGACCGACGACTTCTGCGCCGAGTGTCATGCCGATATCGCCGCGCAGTGGAAGCTGAGTTCGCACCGGCTCAGCTCGTTCAACAACCCCTTCTACAGCTTCAGCGTGCAGGAAACCCGCAAAGTCTCGATGGCTACCCGTGGCACGGTCGAGAAGGCGCAGTTCTGCGGCGGCTGCCACGACCTGGTGCCTATGCTCAGCGGCCGCTTCGACGACCCGCATTTCGACGTCGTCAACGACCCGCAGGCGCATGCCGGCCTCACCTGCACCAGTTGTCACGCCATCACCGCAGTCAACAGCGTGCTCGGCAACGCCGACTTCGACATTGCCGAGCCGGTGCGCTACCCGTTCGAGGCCAGCGACAGCGGCTGGCTCAAGTCCCTGAGCAAGCAGTTGATCAAGGCCAAGCCGGCACACCACAAGTCCGGGCTGCTCAAGCCGGTGCACGCCACCGCGGAGTTCTGCGCCGCCTGCCACAAGACGCACCTGCCGGTGGAGGTCAACGACTACCGCTGGCTGCGCGGCCAGAATCACTACGACAGCTTCAAGCAGAGCGGCCTGTCCGGTCATCGCGTCGACAGTTTCTACTACCCGCCCAAGGCCGTCACCAAGTGCGCCACCTGCCACATGCCGCTGCAACCGTCCGACGATCCGGCGGCCCGCGACTTCGACGGCAGCGGCGTGCGTACCGTGCACAGCCACTTCTTCCCGGCCGCCAACACCGGCCTGGCGCACAGCCTGCGGCTGCCCGAGCAGGCGGTGGTCGAGCACCGCAAGATGCTCGAAGGCGCAGTGCGGATCGATATCTTCGGGGTGCGTGAGGCCGGCGAGATCGATGGCGCACTGCAGGCGCCGCTGGGCGAGATCCGGCCGATCCTGGAGCCCGGCAAGCGCTACTTGGTCGAGGCCGTGGTGCGCAACTTGCGGGTCGGTCACCACCTCACCCAGGGCACGGCCGACTCGAACGAATTGTGGGTGGATGTCAAGGTCACGGCCGGCGATCAGGTGATCGGGCGCAGCGGCGGCATGGCGGCGGACGGTCAGGT
>JBFZDU010000177.1:0-8018 GCA_041307205.1 Gammaproteobacteria bacterium
CCCTGTTTGCCGGCCTCGTCCTGCTCACCGGGCCGGTTCACGCCGAGGAAAATCCGGCTGTGGTCGACGCGCTGTCCGGCTACATGGACTTCGCCGAATACAGCAGCAGCCTGATCTGGCCCGAGCAGATCCCGAAAGCGGAATGGAAGAAGGTCTTCATCGTCGATGCACGCGACGCCGCGCAATACGCGAAGGAACACATCCCCGGCGCGGTCAACATCGACTGGCGTCAGGCCGTGGCCCGTCGTGCCGAACTGCCGAAGGATCGCATGGTGGTGATGTACTGCAATTCCGGATCGCTGTCCGCACAGGCGGTGTTCGCCCTGCGCCTGCTGGGCTACGAAAACGTCAAGGTGCTGCAGGACGGCATCGAGGGCTGGAAAGCCAAGGGCGGTTTTGAGGCCCACGCCCGTGCCAGCGCGCCCGCCGGGCATTGATTCTTGGCGCCGGCCGACTACGAAGCCTGGTATCACACTCCACGCGGGCGCTGGATCGGCGAAACCGAATACGCACTGGCCGCGCGGTGTCTCGCACCGGAGCGGGGCGAGAGCCTGCTCGACATCGGCTGCGGCACCGGCTGGTTCACCCGCCGCGCCGCGGCTGACGATCTCCTCGCCACCGGGCTCGATCCCCAATCCGCCTGGCTGGATTACGCGCGCGCACACAGCAGCCCGGCCTTGAGCTGGGTGGAAGGGGATGCCCGCGACCTGCCGTTCACCGACGCCAGCTTCGACCACGTGCTGTCCATCGCCGCGCTGTGTTTTGTCGGCGACGAGCGGCAGGCTGTGGCCGAGGCCGTGCGGGTAACGCGCCGTCGCTTTGCCATTGGCTGGCTCAATCGGTCCAGCCTGCTGTACTGGCAAAAAGGCCGGCACGGCGGCAGCGGTGCCTATCGCGGCGCACGCTGGCATACCGCGCGCGAGGTGCGCGCGCTGTTCTCGGGCTTGCCGGTGAAAAACCTGAAGCTGCGTTCGGCCATTTATCTGTCTTCAGGATCCGGCTGGGCCACCTGGGTGGAGCGAGGGGTGCCCGCCGTATTGCCATGGGGCGGAATGCTGCTGGCGTCAGGAGAAAAAACCTGAGTGGCCATGCAACAGGCCGATTCTCTTATTGGGTCATCAGACGGTTGAGCGCATGCGCGCCAACGTCAACGCCGGTCGGCGGTGTCGAAGGTGAGCGAAGCCCAGAAGCTTTCCCAGTCGGCCTTCGTGTCGGCCGGCGCCGGGATCATGTGGACGGCGGACAGCAGCCAGACATCGGCATGCGGCAGGACGAAGCGCGCGCGTCCCTGGGCATCGGTCCGCTGCAGCAAGCGGTTCTTGGGTTGCGTTTTCGAGAACGCCATCACCTGCACGTTGGCGATGGGCCGGCTTTCGTACAACAGTTGCACCTCCAGCGGCTGGTCGCGCTTGAGGCGGTACACGGGCGCCTGCGGAACGAGTTCCAGGCGCAGGCCGATGGGCCGCCGGGCGTCGAGGCCGCCGTCACGACCCCCGACCGCGACCAGCGACTTGGCGAAACGCGAGTAGATCTCGTGGGCAGGCTTGTCCTGCTCGCCGCGCTGCTTGCGGAACGCGAGGATACCGTCCAGTCCCTCCATGGCGAGGTACTTTTCGAAGGTCTTGGCATCCAGCTTCAGCTCAAAAGGCGTGCTCTGGTAGGCGATGAGCATGAGCCCGGGCTCGGCCGGGGTCAGGCGCGCGGCCGGATCGTCGCCGGGAATGCCGGTGACGCTTTGCTTGCCTCGCGCGGTGATCGTGTCGAAACGTACAAACGTCTCCGGCAGGTAGATCACGGCGTCGCCGCGAAACTCCTGGCCGACCCGCAAGTGGACGTCCAGCGGCTTGCCGACGGGCGGCCGAAAGTTCGCCGGCTCGATCCAGAATTCGTGCGCCGCGGCGGGCGTCGCCAGCCACAGCAGGGCGTCCAGCAGCCATCCGGATCGGATACACTCGCGCCACCTATTCGGGTTGCTCATTGCGTGCACGACTTATCGGGATGATGGAATTTTTGAAGCATAACACCGCCCGCAACGTCGCCATTCGCGCCGCGTTTCGACTGCTGCTCGGTTGCCTGCTGTGCCTGTTCGCACTGCCGGCCGCAGCGCACGAGATCCGCCCGGCCATCGTCGATGTGCATCTGCAAGCCGACGGAAAATACCAGGTCAGCCTGCAGGTCAACATGGAAGCCTTGCTGGCAGGCGTGAGTCCGGCGCACAGCGACACCGACGAGTCGCCAAACGCGGCGCGCTACAACGACTTGCGCGCCTTGCCGGCCAGCGAACTGGAAGCGCGCATTCGCAGCTTCTGGCCGCAATACCGTGACGGCGTGCGCCTGGAGTTCGATGGCGTGCGCGACGTGCCGAAACTCGCAGCCGTCGACATTTCCGATCCCGGCGATCTGGCACGCGCGCGACTGACCACCCTGCAGCTCACAGGTAGCATTCCGCCCGGCGCGAAGACCCTGCGCTGGACCTATGCGCCGCAGTATGGCGGCAGCGTATTGCGCCTGCACCGGGCAGCGGAGAGCGAGATCGTCGCCGGCTGGGTGCGGGAGGGCGCGTCGAGCGCGGCCTATCCGCTCGCCGGCGACGTCGCTCGCGCCACCCGCACCGAGGTGTTCGGTCAATACCTCGTGCTGGGCTTCACGCACATCCTGCCCAAGGGCCTGGACCACATGCTGTTCGTGCTCGGCCTGTTCCTGCTGAGCATACGGCTGGCGCCGCTGCTGTGGCAGGTCACGGCCTTCACGCTCGCCCATTCCATCACGCTGGCGTTGAGCGTGTATGGCGTGATCGCGCTGTCGCCGGCGATCGTCGAGCCGCTGATCGCCGCGTCGATCGTGGCGGTGGCGGTGGAAAACATGGTCACAGCGCGACTCCACGCGTGGCGGGTGTTCGTGGTGTTCGCGTTTGGTCTGCTGCACGGGCTCGGCTTTGCCGGCGTGCTGACCGAGATCGGCCTGCCGCGCGAGGACTTCGTCACCGGCTTGGTGGCCTTCAACGTCGGCGTGGAAGGCGGACAGCTGGCGGTGATCGCGATCGCGTTTCTGGCGGTCGGCTATGGGTTCCGCAACAAGCCGTGGTACCGCACCCGGGTGGTGATTCCGCTGTCGGCACTGATCGCGCTCACCGGTCTGTACTGGATGGTGGAACGCCTGCTCGGCTGATGCCGTATCTCCCCGACAGAGGGCAGCCTTTTTGACCATTCCAAAGCCGCACGCTTCGCCGCGATGATTCTTATTCTTTACCGAGCCTGAAAAACCATGTCCAGACAGTCGAGCATCCTTGATTTGCGCAATGCCTTGTCAACGGTCATCGTCGGCCAGGAAACCCTGCTCGACCGGCTGATCATCGGCCTGCTCGCCGACGGTCACGTGCTGGTCGAGGGGCTGCCGGGCCTGGCCAAGACGACCGCGGTGAAGACGCTCGCCGCTGCCATCCACGGCAGCTTCCGCCGCATCCAGTTCACCCCCGACCTGCTGCCGGGCGACCTCACCGGCACCGACGTCTATCACGAGGGCCAGTTCGAATTCATCGAAGGCCCGCTGTTCCACGAAATCATCCTCGCCGACGAGATCAACCGCGCCCCCGCCAAGGTGCAGGCCGCGCTGCTGGAGGCGATGCAGGAGCACCAGATAACGGTGGGCGGGGTGACGCGCCCGCTGCCGCCGCTGTTCATGGTGATGGCAACGCAGAATCCGCTCGAGCAGGCCGGCACCTACCCGCTGCCGGAAGCGCAGCTCGACCGCTTCCTGCTGCACGTCTCGCTGGATTACCCCAGCGATGCCGAAGAGCTCGACATCCTGCGCCGCGACCGTGCCCATGCCAGTGCCGGTCATGTGCCGCTGACGGCGGTGATCGATACCGCCACCGTGCTGGCGGCGCGAGAGGAGGTGCAGAAGGTGCACGTGTCGGAGGCGGTCGAGCGCTACATCGTCGCCCTGGTGCGCGCCACCCGCGCGCCCGGCGAATGGCGCGACGATTGGGCGAAGACGGTGGACGTCGGCGCCAGTCCGCGCGCCTCGCTCGCCCTGCTGCACGCTTCGGCGGCCGCCGCTTATCTGCGCGGTCGCGACTACGTCACCCCGGATGACGTGCGTGAACTGGCCGCCGATTGCCTGCGCCACCGCATCACGCTGAGCCTTGACGCGCGCCTGCAGAAACTCGACCGAGATACCTTCATCGCCGGCCTGCTCGAGGCCGTGCCCGCGCCGTGAGATTGGCGCACCTGAAGTCCTGGCTGCGACGGCCTGCGCAGCCCGATGCTGCGGCGTCGGTCCACGCACCGCTGATCGCGGCCGACGAGATCGCCGGGCTCGCCACGCAGGCCAGTTTGCTGGCAGAGCAACCCGTGCGCGAGGTGCACGATCACCATGCCGGCGACTGGGCCTCGCGTGGGCTGGGGCGTGGCCTGGATTTCGAGGAATCACGCCCTAACAGCCCGGGCGACGACATCCGCGACATGGACTGGCGCACCACTGCACGCACCGGCCGCGCCCACCTCAAGATCTATCGCGAGGAACGCCAGCCGATGGTGCATCTGGTGGTGGACCGCGGCGCCACCATGCGCTTCGGCACGCGTCGCCGGCTCAAGGTCGCCCAGGCGGCACGGGTGGCCGCCGTGCTGGCGTTCGCCACCGCCGGGCGCAGCGGCGTGATCGGCGCCACCTTGTGGAACACGCAGGATGAAACCCTGCCCGCGCGCCATGGCCGGCTGGCGGCGCTCGAACTCATCCAGCAGGCGGCGGCGGCATGCCCGCCGCTGGCCGATCCCGACCCGACCGAATGCCTCCACCATGTCGACCGGCTCGCCGCGCTCGATGCGAACCTGCCGCGCGGCGCGCGGGTGGCGTTGATCAGCGATTTCGCCTGGCTGACCGAGGAACTCGTGACGCCGCTGGCGCGGCTGGCCGCGCGCTGCGACGTGTGGGCGATCCAGATCGTCGACCCGGCCGAGCGCGCCTTGCCCGAGATGGGGCTGGTGCGGTTTCACGACATGGCGAGCGGCCAGCGGGTGTGGCTCGACACCGGCGAGGCCGCGGTGCGCGGCGCTGTCCGCAGCGCGTTCGCCGATCATCTGGCGGCGCAGGCCGTGCGTCTCGCCCGTGCCGGGGCGCGCCATCAGCAGGTGGACAGCGCGGCCGACGATCTGGCCGCGCTGCTGATCCATGGCTGACCCGCGCACCGAACTTGCCGACATCATCGTGCCGGCCGCGCCTGAAATCGTGGCGACCGGCAGCAACCCACTGCTGTGGGCGGCGGTGGGGATGGCGTGCGTGGCTTGTATCGCGGTGGCGGCCTGGCTGTGGCAGCGCCGCCGCCCGGCGCGCGCACTGCGGCAGGTGGCGTCTGCCGTGGCCCGGCAGCAGGACACCGTGCCGGCGCTGGCCACGCGGCTCGATGCCTGGGTACGAGCCCGCTACCACCTGCCGCGGGTGGTTGCTGCGCAGTGTCCATCCGGAATCGATCCCGCCGCCTGGTCCGCGTGGGTGACGGCGCTTGAACAGCTGCGCTTTGCGCCGACGCCGCCCGATGCCTACGCAGCACTGGCGGCGCTGTGCGAAACCGCGCGTGCCTGGGAACGCCATGTCTGAATGGGGACTGCCGTTCGGGCTGGAACTGGCGCAGCCGCTCTGGCTTGTCCTGCTGCTGCCGGCCGCGATCTGGTCCTTGCTCGCCTGGCGTCGAGTGTCGGATGCAAGCCAGGGCGGCGACGCGGCGGGCGTGGTGCTCAACCATCCGGCGCTGCCGCTGACGGCGGTGGATCAGCTGCCCGCGCCCAGCCTGCGCCGCCCGGTGCTGTTGCGCGCGCTGGCGTTCGGCCTGCTGGTGCTGGCGCTGGCGCAGCCGCGCCAGGTCGGCGACTGGATCACGCCGCCGCCGGAGGGGCGCGACATGGTGCTGCTGATCGACACCTCGCTCACCATGAGCATCCGCGATTTCAGGCAGGGCGATCTCGAAGTCGATCGCATGACGGTCTTGAAGGACACGCTCACCCGCTTCATCGAGGGCCGTCTCGGCGATCGCTTCGGCGTCATCGTGTTCGGCAGCGAAGTGGCGACGCTGACCCCGCCGACTTTCGACCGGGTGCACGCCATCGCGCAGATCCAGCGGCTTCAGGTCGGCATGGCAGGACCCGACACGGCGCTCGGCGACGCCCTCGGCATGGCGCTGAAACAGGTCCACACGCGCCGCCTGCGCCCCGCCGTGATCCTGGTGAGCGACGGCGCCGACAACAACGCCGGCACGCTGACGCCGGCCGAATCGCTGGCCGTGGCGCGCCAGGCCGGGGTAGCGATCCACACCCTGCAGTTCGGCAGCGATCCCTTTGCGGCAGGCCGCGTGGCAGGTGGCGGCACTGTCGCCGGGCCCGATCCGCAGCCCGATCTGGTTGATCTCGCGCGGCTCAGCCGCGGCCAGCATTTCGGGATCGCCAGCGCCGACGACGCCGCGCGCGTGATCCGCGCCATCGACCAGCTCGAACCGACCCTGTCGCGCCCGGCGCAGCATCGCCAGGTGCGCGAATGGTACTGGACCCTGCTGGCGCTGGCCGCCGTCATGCTGGGATGGGCGCGCTGGCTCACCCTCAGGCAGGCCTCATGATCGAGAGCCTGCCGCACCTGCACTGGCGCGAACCGCTGTGGCTGGCATTGGCGGCGTTGCCGCTCGTGTTCGTCTGGTGGCGACGGGTGCGGCATGCGCGGCTGTTGCGCTATGCCGATGCCGATTTGCTGCCGTGGGCGGCGAACCAGCCTGCCGCGCGGGCAGGAGGACGCTGGCGTGCGCTGGCGCACGGGCTGGCCTGGGGACTGCTGGCGCTCGCCGCCGCCGGGCCGCGACTGCCGCTGGACGTGCGCGACGGCGAGTCTGCGCCGCGCCACCTGCTGACGGTGATGGCGGTGCTCGACGTGTCCGCCTCGATGCGCGCCACAGACATCGCGCCCGATCGGCTTACCCGCGCGCGCCTCGAACTGCTGGACTGGCTGCCGCGGCTGCAGGGCGAGCGGGTGGGACTCATCCTCTATGCCGGCGAGGCGGGCGTGCTGCTGCCGCCCACCGACGATGTGGCCTTGCTGCAGCGCGCGCTCGATCAGGTTGATCCGCGCCTGATCGAGCCGCAGGGAACGAACCTTGCCGCCGCGCTCGACCTGGCGCGCGCGCAGCTCGCCGCCGCGCCCGGCCGCGCCAAGGCCATCCTGCTGCTGACCGATGCCGAGTCCGGCAGCGTCGATGCGGCGGCGCAGGCGGCCGTGGACGGCTTGCGCGAAGCACGGCTGCCGCTTTTCGTGCTGGGGCTCTCCAGCGAGGCGGGTGCGCCGGTGCCATTGCCGGACGGTGGCTTTGCGGAACTCGATGGGGTACCGATAGAAAGCCGCATGGCCGTTTCGTCCTATCGCCAGTGGGCGCAGGCAACGGGTGGGCGCTTCGCAGTGGTCGACGATGGCGATGCCGACTGGTCGTCTTTGCATGACAGCGGGATCGAAGACCTGCCCGGCGATCCGCTCGAGGCGGCTGGGGCCAAGGCGTGGCGCGAGCTGTATGCATGGTGCCTGGCGCCCGCGCTGGCGCTGTTCATGGCGCTTTCCCTGCCGCGCCGGGTGGCGGCGATGATTGCGCTAGCCGTCTGGGGCGCCGCCCTGGCGCCGCCCGATGCGCTGGCCGATGAAGCGGCTGCGTGGCAGGCCTGGCAGCAGAAGCAGTACGCCCATGCGCAAACCCTGTATGCCCAGGCCGGCGGTTACCGCGGACAGATGGGCGCGGGCGCCGCCGCCTGGCGCCAGGCCCAGTATGCAGCGGCCGCGCGCCACTTCGGTGCCGCATTGTTGCTGGCGGAAAATGATGCACAGCGCGCGGACGCGCTCTACAACCTGGGCAACGCGCACTACGGCCCTGGCCAGTGGCAGGCCGCCTGGGAGGCCTTCGAAACCGTGCTGCGCGTGCGGCCGAATGATGCTCATGCGCGCGCCAATCGGGACCAGGCCTGGCAACGCCTGCGCCGCCAGCGTCCTGATGCGCC
>JBFZDU010000178.1:0-15779 GCA_041307205.1 Gammaproteobacteria bacterium
GACCCTAGGGCCGTTGCTGGAGGCCCACCCGCGCTTTCCGCGCCGGGTGAACGCCGGCTTCATGGCCATCTTGGGGCGCGAGCGGATCGCGCTGCGGGTGTACGAACGCGGCAGCGGCGAAACCCTGGCCTGCGGCACCGGGGCGTGCGCTGCCGTGGTGTCGGGGCGGCTGCGTGGCCTCCTGGACGAGCGGGTGAGGGTGCAGCTGCCCGGCGGGGAGCTTGTGATAAGCTGGCGCGGCATTGGCGAACCCGTGTGGATGACCGGACCGGCGACACGGGTCTTCGACGGAAAAATACTGCTATGAGCCTGCAACCCGAGGAACCCACAGTCGAAGACCCCGAAGCGGCACGGGTAGCCGATTATTTGCTCGCCCATCCCGATTTTCTCGACACCCGCCCCGATGTGCTGGCCCGGCTGCAGCTGCCGCACGCCAGCGGCGGCGCCGTCTCCCTGGTCGAACGTCAGCTACGCCTTCTGCGCGAACAGACCAACCGTTATCGCCATCAGCTCGAAGAACTGGTTTCGGTTGCCCGCGACAACGACACCCTGAACCGGCGCCTGCACGGACTGATCCTGGCCCTGATCGACGCCCGCGAATTCAACGAGGTGGTCGACGTGCTGCAGGATGAGCTGCGCGAGCAGTTCCGCGCCGACGCCGTAGAGCTGAAGCTGTTTTCCGCCGACACCATCGACGGCCATGCCGCCGAGCCGGGTCCGGCGTTGTTCCGCGACTTCATGGACAAGGGCCGCCCCAGCTGCGGCCCGCTGGACGGCCCGCAGCTGGAATACCTGTTCGGGCCACAGGCCGGCGAGACCGGCTCGGCCGCACTGATCCCCCTGCACACCGCCACCCTGGCTGGGGTGCTGGCGATCGGCAGCCGCGATCGCGAGCGCTTTCACCCCGCCAAGGGGGTGGATTTTCTGCGGCGCCTCGGCGAGGTGGTCAGTCACACCCTGCAGGCCGTGTCGGTCCCCGGCTCCTGAGCGTGGGCGCGACGCCCGATCCGGACCTGTCCGCGGTGCCGGCCGACCCCTGGGAGGCCGCCCTGCACCGTTACCTGCACCACCTGCGCTACGAGCGGCGGCTGTCACCGCGCACGCTCGACGCCTACGCCCGCGACCTCAGGGATTTTCTCGCCTGGGGCGCCGAGCATGCCCTAACCGGCTGGGAACGGGTCCGGGAGGACCAGGTGCGCGCCTATGCCGCCGCCCGCCATCGCCAGGGGCTGGAGGCCAGATCGCTGCAGCGGCGCCTGTCAGCGCTGCGCGGCCTGTACCTTTACCTGCTGCGCGAGGGTCTGGCCGAACACAACCCGGCGCAAGGCGTGCGCGCACCCAAGGTGCGCCGCAAGCTGCCGGCGACACTCGAACCCGATCAGCTCGGCCACCTGCTCGAACTGCCCGGCGATGACCCCCTGGCACGGCGCGACCGGGCCATAATGGAGTTGTTCTACTCCTCGGGGCTGCGCCTGGCGGAACTGGTGGGGCTGGACTTGGGCGATGTCGATCACCAGGACGCCATGCTGCAGGTGACCGGCAAAGGCGCCAAGGTGCGCCGGGTACCGGTCGGGCGGCTGGCGCTGGAGGCCCTGGCACGCTGGCTGGCGGTGCGCGGCCAGCTGGCCGCCAGCGGCGAAGCGGCACTGTTCGTCAGCACCCGCGGCGGCCGCCTCGCGGCCCGCTCGGTGCAGGCCCGCTTGGGGCGGCGCGCCATCGAACAAGGCGCCCCGCGTCACGTCCATCCCCACCTGCTGCGCCACTCCTTCGCCAGCCACCTGCTCGAATCCTCCGGTGACCTGCGGGCGGTGCAGGAACTGCTCGGCCACGCCGACATCGGCACCACCCAGATCTACACCCACCTCGACTTCCAGCACCTCGCCCAGGTGTACGACCAGGCACACCCGCGCGCCCGCCGCAAGACCGGTCCGAAGGATTGAAGCCGCCGCCGGGGTCGCGGCGGGCTGCTAGAATGGCTGCCCTTCCCTTCCCAGGTAGTACGCAGTGGAACAACTCAGGGGCACCACTATTCTTTCGGTACGCCGCGGCGACAAGGTCGTGATCGGCGGCGACGGCCAGGTCTCGATGGGCAACACCGTCCTCAAGGGCAATGCCCGCAAGGTCCGGCGCCTGTACAAGGAGCGGGTACTGGCGGGTTTCGCCGGCGCCACTGCCGACGCCTTCACCCTGTTCGAACGCTTCGAGGCCAAGCTGGAAAAACACCAGGGCCACCTGACCCGCTCTGCCGTGGAACTGGCCAAAGACTGGCGCACCGACCGCATCCTGCGGCGCCTCGAGGCCCTGTTGTGCGTCGCCGACCGCACCACCTCGCTGCTGATCACCGGAACTGGCGATGTGGTTGAACCCGAGAACAACCTGATGGCGATCGGCTCGGGCGGCCACTATGCCCAGGCGGCGGCGCGCGCCCTGCTGGAGAACACCGAGTTGTCGGCGCGCGAAATCGTCGAAAAGGGGCTGTCCATCGCCGCCGATATCTGCGTGTACACCAACCACAACCTCGTCATCGAAGAACTGGATGCCTGACCCATGGCCGAGATCACCCCCCAGGAGATCGTCCGCGAACTGGACAAACACATCATCGGCCAGGACGCGGCCAAACGCGCCGTGGCCATAGCGCTGCGCAACCGCTGGCGGCGGACCCGGGTGGACGAGGCGCTGCGCAACGAGATCACGCCCAAGAACATCCTGATGATCGGCCCGACCGGGGTCGGCAAGACTGAGATCGCGCGCCGCCTGGCCAAACTGGCCAACGCGCCCTTCCTCAAGGTCGAGGCGACCAAGTTCACCGAGGTCGGCTATGTCGGCCGCGAGGTCGACTCCATCATCCGCGAGCTCGCCGACGCCGCGGTCAAGATGGTCCGCGAGCAGGAGATGGAAAAGCTCAAGGATACCGCCGCCGCGGCTGCCGAGGAGCGGGTGTTGGACGCCCTGCTGCCACCGCCGCGCACCACCACCTGGGAAGAGGAGGCCACCCCGGCGCGCAGCGAGGCCTCGGGTACGCGCGAGAAGTTTCGCCACAGGCTCCAAGCCGGCGAGTTGGACGACCGGGAGATCGAGATCGAGGTCAGCGGCGTCAACCTGGGAGTGGAGATCATGGCCCCGCCCGGCATGGAGGAGATGACCAACCAGCTGCAGAGCCTGTTCCAGAACATCGGCAGCGGCCGCACCCGGCGGCGCAAGCTGCGCATCAGGGACGCCCTCAAGATCCTGCGCGACGAGGAGGCCGCCAAACGCATCAACGAGGAAGACCTCAAACTGCGGGCCCTGGAGACAGTCGAGCAGCATGGCATCGTCTTCATCGACGAACTCGACAAGGTCACCAGCCGCGGCGAGACCCAGGGCGCGGACGTCTCGCGCGAGGGCGTGCAACGCGACCTGCTGCCACTGGTGGAGGGCTGTACCGTCTCGACCAAGCACGGCATGGTGCGCACCGATCACATCCTGTTCATCGCCTCGGGCGCCTTCCACCTGGCCAAACCGTCGGATCTGATTCCCGAACTGCAGGGGCGGCTGCCGATCCGGGTCGAGCTGACCGCGCTTTCGACCGATGACTTCGTGCGCATTCTCACCGAGCCCGACGCCTCGCTCACCGAGCAGTACCAGGCGCTGCTCGGCACCGAGGGGGTGCAGCTCGCATACACCCCCGAGGGTATCCGCCGGATCGCCGAGATCGCCTGGCAGGTCAACGAGCGCACCGAGAACATCGGCGCGCGGCGCCTGCACACGGTGCTGGAACGGTTGCTGGAGGAGATCTCCTACGGCGCCTCCGAGCACCGGGGCGAAACCCTGACCATCGATGCCGCTTACGTCGACGGCCACCTCGGCGAGCTGGCCGACGACGAAGACTTGACAAGGTATATCTTGTGAGGGACCGGCGCGCCGCCACCCCGCCATCCCCGCTTTTCCCGCGTTAACTGCCACGGCCCTGCCTGGTTATGATCGCCCCCGCCAATGTCTTCAGGATGTCGCCCATGAACCACCCCAATCCCACCGAGATCAACCTCCATCAGCTCTCGCGCGTACTGGAAATGACCTTCGCCGACGGCTCCAACTACAAACTGCCGGCCGAGTACCTGCGCGTGTATTCGCCCTCCGCCGAGGTCATGGGCCACGGCCCGGGACAGCGCAAGGTGCCGATCGGCAAGGAGGGGGTGAACATCGCCCGGATCGAGCCGGTGGGCAACTATGCTGTGGTCTTGCATTTCGACGACGGGCACAACACCGGGATCTACTCCTGGGAAACCCTGTACAATTTGGGGAAGCATTTCGACGAGCTCTGGGCGCAGTACCTGGAGGAGCTCCAGGAGGCCGGCTACCAGCGCAAGGAACCGGCGGCCTGAGTCTGCCGCGCCCCGGCACCCGAAAATCGAGGCGAGGCCCATGACCCAAGACCCCAAGCACACGCACTTCGGCTACCAGCAGATCCCCGCAGACCAAAAGGCCGGTCGGGTGCGCGGTGTGTTCGATTCGGTCGCCGGGCGCTACGACCTGATGAACGACCTGATGTCACTCGGCATCCACCGGCTGTGGAAGCGCTACGCGGTCGAACTGGCCGGGATCCGGCGCGGTCAGCGGGTGTTGGACCTGGCTTCGGGTACGGGCGATCTGGCCGACCGCTTCGCCGGACTGGTCGGCCCCGAGGGGCTGGTGGTGATGACCGACATCAATGCCGCCATGCTGGTGCGCGGGCGCGATCGGATGCTAGACCGCGGCCATGTCGGCAACCTCGGCTACGCCCAGGTGGACGCCGAGGCCCTGCCGTTTCCCGAGCACAGCTTCGACTGCATCACCATCGCCTTCGGGCTGCGCAATGTCACGCACAAGGAGCAGGCCCTGGCCGCCATGTACCACGCCCTGCGGCCGGGCGGGCGGGCACTGGTGCTCGAATTCTCCAAGCCGACCAGCAAACCGCTGGAGAAGCTCTACGACCTGTACTCCTTCAGCCTGCTGCCGGCCATGGGCCGACTGGTGGCCGGTGACGCCGAAAGCTACCGCTACCTGGCTGAGTCGATCCGCATGCACCCGGACCAGGCCAGGCTCAAGGAAATGATGGAGGCGGCCGGCTTCGAACGCTGCGATGTGCACAATCTCACCGGCGGCATCGTGGCGGTGCATCGCGGCTACCGGCTCTGATCCGGATCGCCACGTCATGCAAGAGGTCAATCCGCGCCTGCCCCTGCCAGAGAGCCGGCCGCATTCACCCGGCCTGACGCGCGATCTGGGCAGAGGGGCAGAGGCGTGAGCACCCGCGACCTGGCGCTGGCCGGCTTGGAGGCGGCCCTGAACCATTACCTGGCGCTCGACCCGGAGGCCCCGGGCCGGCTCGCCGCCCTGCACGGTCGGGTGGTGGCCATCCACCTCCGCGGACCCGAGCTGACCCTGTACTTCGTCCCGGATCAGGGGGGCCGGCTGCAGGTCCTGGGCCGGATCGAGGGCGACTCCGACTGCACCCTCTCCGGCAGCCCGTTCGATCTGGCGCGTTCCGCCGACCCCGTCACCGGCGCGCGGCAACTGTTCGCCGGGCACGTCGGCATCAGCGGCGACACGGCGCTCGGCCAGCGCTTCGGCCAGATCCTTGGCGGCCTGGACATCGACTGGGAAGAGCAGTTGTCGCGACTTAGCGGTGATGTGATCGCCCATCAACTGGGCCAGCTGGGGCGCCGCTCGACCGGCTATCTGCGCACCGGCCTTGACAGGCTGCAGACGAACCTCGGCGAGTACCTCAGCGAGGAGGCGCGGCTGCTGCCGGCACGCGCCGAGGCCGAGGGCTTTTTCGCCGAGGTCGACACCCTGCGCGACGACCTGGAGCGGCTGCAGGCCCGGGTGGCGCGGTTGCGGCGCGGTGCGGACGGCAAGGATCCCGCGTGATCCCGGTCCGCGAGGGACTGCGCGTCGTCCACATCGCCTGGGTGCTGCTGCGCCACGGCCTGGACGAATACATCCTGGCGGCCCACCTGTTCCGGCCGATTCGCTTCTTCCGCTTCTTCTCGCCGTTCTACTGGGTCGACCGCGGTCGCCGCCCCGGCTACGGCGTGCGGGTGCGTCGCACCCTGGAGGATCTTGGCCCTATCTATGTGAAGTTCGGCCAGCTCCTCTCCACCCGCCGCGACTTGCTGCCGGACGACATCGCCCTGGAACTGGCCCGGCTGCAGGACAGCGTGCCGCCGTTCCCCGGCAGTCAGGCCCGGGTCATTGTCGAGAAGGTCCTGGGCCAACCAGTGTCCCGGCTGTTCGCGGCCTTCGACGAGACTCCGCTCGCTTCGGCCTCGATCGCCCAAGTCCATGCGGCCCGCCTCAACGACGGCCGCGAAGTGGTGGTCAAGGTGGTGCGTCCGGGCATCGAGAAAACCATCCGACGCGACATCGCGCTGCTCTACACCATCGCGCGGCTGGCACAGAAGTACTCCAGCGATATGCGGCGCCTGCGGCCGCTCGAGGTCGTCAAGGAGTACGAGAAGACCATCTTCGACGAGCTCGACCTGCTGCGCGAAGCGGCCAACGCCTCACAGCTGCGCCGCAACTTTCTCAACAGCAAAGTCCTGTACGTCCCCGAAGTGCACTGGGAGCTGTGCCGTTCCAACGTGATGGTCATGGAACGGGTCTACGGCACCCCGGTCGATGAGATCGCGCAGCTCCAGGACCAGGGCATCAGCATGCAGCTGCTCGGCGAGCGCGGCGTGGAAGTCTTCTTCACCCAGGTGTTCCGCGACAACTTCTTTCACGCCGACATGCACCCGGGCAACATCTTCGTCGAGCCCGACGGCCGCTACATCGCGGTGGACTTCGGCATCATGGGCACCCTGACCGCGCCGGACCAGCGCTACCTGGCCGAGAACCTGTTGGCGTTTTTCCACCGCGACTACCGCAAGGTCGCCGAGCTGCACGTCGAATCCGGGTGGGTCCCGGCCGAGACGCGGATCGAGGAATTCGAGGCGGCCATCCGCACCGTTTCCGAACCGATCTGGGAAAAGCCGATCAGCGAGATCTCCTTCGGCCATTTCCTGCTGCGCCTGTTCCAGGTGGCGCGCCGCTTCGACATGGCCGTGCAGCCACAGCTGGTGTTGCTGCAGAAGACCCTGCTGAACATCGAGGGCCTGGGGCGGATGTTGTACCCGCAACTGGACCTGTGGACCACCGCCAAGCCCTTCATGGAGAAGTGGATGGACCAGCAGGTGGGGCCACGGGCCTTCGCCCGGCGGGTCCGTGATGCGCTGCCCCAGCTGTCCGAGGAACTGCCCGAGATCCCGCACCTGGCCTACCGGGTGCTGCGCGACGCCGCCGATGGCCGCCTGACCCTGCAATGGGAATCAGCTGAATTGGCACGGTTGCGCCGCGACTTGGGCGAGGGCCAGCGCCGCACCCAGCAGAGCATCGGTGGCGGCGCCTTGCTGGTGTCCAGCGCCCTACTGTTCGGGCTGGGCGGCGGCCCGCTACCGGCCGGGATTGCGCTGCTACTCGCCGGCGGCCTCGGCGTCATCGGCCTCGGCCTGCTCGGTCTCGCCTTGCTGCGTCGGTAATTCGCGTTCGATCACGCGGCGCATCTGCACCTCGGCCCGCCGTATCTCGGCCAGCGGCACATAGGCGGTGAAATGCCCGCCGTGCACCCGCTGCTGCACCGCAGCGACACCCTCGCGGATCGACTCCAGCATGCCTTCGCGCGGCGGCTGCCCCGAGACCTGCAGCCGCACATCGCGGCGCAGGTGACCGCTCAGTGCCCCCGGAGCGACCTCGACCCAGTAGGTCTCCAGCCGCTGCCTCCGCCGCACCGCGGCCTGGGCGGTCGCCGGCGGCTCGGCACCCATCAGCGCAGCGAGACTGGCCGTGCCGCCCTCTGAGGGTTCCCAGACGAAGCCCAAATCGGTGATCCTGGCCTCGTTGACCCGCAGGTTCAGATTCAGGGTCTCGGCCAGGCGATTCGGCGGCAGGAACGCCAGGCTCATGATGCCGACCGGCGCCTTGGGCCTGGCGCTGAGCTGGACCTCGCCCCACTTGGCATAGAACTGCTCCAGGGCAAAGCGCAAGCCGGTGCCCAACTGCAAGCCGGCCGCTTCGATCTCGGCCAGGTGCTCAGCCAGCAACAAGGCCTTGAACTCGTCGGGGCCGACGCCACGGCGGCGGCCGCATTCGAGCGCGAACTTGTTGCCGAAGGCCGGTTCGACGCGCAACACCAGGTCGAAACCGCGCAGCTCGGGCAGACTGCCCCCGTCCCCCAGGCCATCCAACGGCACTTTGTCCAGCCGGATCTCGGCGCGCAGGGACTGCACCCCGCGCAGCTCGAATCCGAAGGACGCGTCCATGCTGCGCGCGGCGGCATCCAGGTCCCAGCCAAACTCGCTGTCCAGCAGTGGCCGGTCCAGACCCAGCGCGGCGAGGAGCGCGGGATCATTGCGGCCGGTGCGGCAGACATCGGCCGCTGTGGGACTGCCGGGGGCGGCGCTTTGTGGCATGGCCAGCTCTTCAAGGTGCAGCTGCAGCCGCGGTGGTGGCGGCGCCGGGGCCGCCGCCTCGTCGGTCCAGTCATTGCGTGGATCGAGGAAGTACAGCGCACTCGGTCCGCGGATATGCAGGCGCCGCACGCTCAACTCGTCCGGCGCCGCATTCGGCCGAAACCGCAGGTCGTGCACCGTGACGCGGCCGCGCAAATCGGTGTCTATGGCGCCGTAGGCCAGGGTGCCGTGACCGCTGGCCTGCACCGCCACCTCGTCCAGGGTCTGTTTCACCCGGTAGTACATGTAACCCTTGGCAGCGCCGTACAGCGCGGCGGCGACCAGGGCGAGGGTCAGCAGCAATCTGAGGGGGTGTCGCATGATTCGCATCGCTTCAGTTGGGGCGTAGCAGGGCGGCTTCGACCGCGGCGCGTTGGGTCGCGCCCAGTAATTGCTCGATCAGGGTCAGCGCGAAATCCATGGCCGTGCCCGGGCCACGCGAGGTGATCACCTTACCGTCGACCACCACGGCCTCGGCCAGAATGCGGGTGGCCGGCAGCCCCAGTGCGTCGAGTACGCCGGGATAGGCGGTAGCGCCGCGACCGTCGAGCAAGCCGGCGCCGGCGAGCACCTTGGGCGCGGCGCAAATGGCGGCGGTGAACTTGTCCTGCTCGGCAAGTCGCTGCAACAGGCGATGGATGCGCGGGTCCTGATCGAGATGATCGGCGCCCGGCAGGCCGCCCGGCAGCACGAGCATGTCGAACTCGTCACCGAGCACCGCGTCGAGCGTGGTGTCGGGCAACAGCACCACGCCGCGACTGGCCTTGACCGGCCCCTCCTGCAGGCCGGCGGTGACCACCTCGATGCCGGCGCGGCGTAGCAGGTCGATGATGGTTACGGCTTCGAGCTCTTCACAACCTGGGGCGAGGGGGACGAGGACACGGGCCATAAGGGGCTCCTGCGTTGACGTTCGATGATGCGGGACACCGGCAGCAAACCGACGCCGCGGCGGGCCAGATCGGGTAGCGCGCGGCGCAGCACAGCCAGGGTCTCGGGGTAAGGATGGGCGATGCCGATGGCGTTACCGTTGCGCAGTGCCACGGCGACCAGCAGCTCGAGCTGGGCCGCGATCTGGCTCTCGTCAGGGTCGTTGTCGAGGAAAACGTCGCGCCGGGCGGCCGGTAGGCCGTGCGCTGCGGCAGTCTGTTCCGCGACCGTCAGGTCGCTGGTTCGACTGTCGACGAAATACAGGTCGCCGCGTGCCGCCAAGTCGCTCATCAGCCACCCCATGGGGCCGGGATAACGGGTCAGCAGGCTGCCCATGTGATTGTTTACGCCAACGGCGCCCGGCACGGCGGCAAGACCGTCGGCAACGGCCCGGCCGATGTCCTGCTCGGTCATGTGCAGGGTCAGGCCGCCCGGTCCGGGCGGGCCGCCGTCCACCGCCTGCATCGGCAGGTGCAGCATGATCTCGCGACCGAGTGCCGCAGCCTCGCGAGTGAGCGCCGGGGTATGCGGCACCCGTGGCAGGAAGGCGTAGGTGACGGCACCAGGCAGGCGCAGTGCTTGGCGGCCGCGCGCCAGATCGTAACCCATATCGTCGATGATCAGGCCGATCGCCGGTGCCTGGTCTGCCTGGACGCTGCCCGCCCACAGGATCAGCGCGACCAGCAGACATGGCACGCCGTCAACCCTCGGCGGATCCGGGGCGCAGTATGACCAATCCCTTGAGCAGGTTGAGAGCCTCACTGAGTTCGTAGTCCTTTTCTACCAACCGTTCCTCTTGCGCCGACTTGGCCTTCTTGGCCGCCCCGTTCGGATTCTGCAAGTGGCCCGACAAGTCGGCCTCCTTGACACTGGCGTGCTCGTCCTTACCCGCCGCGACGGTCACCCGGTCCAGGATAATATCGGGGACTATGCCCTCGGCCTGGATGGAGCGGCCGTTGGGGGTGTAATAGCGGGCCGTGGTGAGTTTGATCGCAGTCGTTTCGTTGATCGGCACAATGGTCTGCACCGAGCCCTTGCCGAAGGTCTGACGGCCCATGATGACGGCCCGTCGGTGATCCTGCAGCGCGCCGGCGACAATCTCCGATGCCGAGGCCGAACCTTCGTTTACCAACACCACCACGGGTGCCCCGTCCAGTACATCGTCCGGTGCCGCCTTGAACTTGAGCTGTGAGTCCTTTACCCGGCCCTCGGTGTAAACGATGGTGCCGGCGGTGAGAAACGCGTCGCTGATGGCCACTGCCGCGTTGAGCACACCGCCGGGATTGTTGCGCAGATCAAGCACCAAGCCCTTGATCCGACCACCGCTTTCGTTCTTCAACTTGCTCAGGGCCACCAGCACATCTTCGGGCGTGCGCGACTGAAACTGTGAGATGCGGACATAGCCGAAGCCGGGCTCGAGGGTGTTCTGCTTGACGCTCACCACCTTGATGATGTCGCGCTTCACCGCGATCTGCAGCGGCTTTTCGACGCCCTCGCGCATGATCGTGAGCACCAGCTCGGTGCCAGGCTTGCCGCGCATCAGTTTCACCGCTTCATCCAGGCTGAGCCCCTTCACCGGCTTTTCGTCCAGGCGGATGATGAGGTCGCCGGCGCGGATACCGGCGCGCGCCGCCGGCGTGTCGTCGATCGGGGCGATGACCTTGACGAAGCCGTCCTCCAGGCCGACCTCGATACCCAGCCCGCCGAATTCGCCGCTGGTGCCCACGCGCAGGTCACTGAATTCGTCCTCGCTGAGATAAGCGGAGTGCGGATCCAGGCCGCTGAGCATGCCGCGAATGGCGAAGCGCAATAGCTCCTTGTCCGGTACGGCCTCCACGTAGTCGTTCTTGATCCGGCCGAATACCTCCGCAAACACGCGCAGTTCGTCCAGCGGCAGGGCGGCGCCGTCACCGGCAGACTGCGCCTGGACGCTGCCCAGGGGCCAAAGCCCGCCGCTCAACCCGGTGGCCAGGACCAAAGCGCCCAGCACCTGTAACTTCTGCTTCATGTCAGCAAACTCTCACTCTATCCCCGACCGTCACCCCACCCGCCGGCCGCGAGGCCGCTGGCACCAGTTGGCCGGATTCACCGGCTGGCCCTGGTGGCGGATTCCGAAATACACCCCGGCAGACGTCCGCCCGCCGCTGGCACCGACCAGCCCCACGGGTTCGCCCGCTGCCACCCAGTCGCCTGCCTCTTTGAACAGGCTCTGATTGTGACCGTACAGGGTCATCCAGCCATCGCCGTGATCGACGATCAACAACAGGCCGAAACCACGCAACCAGTCGGCAAACGCCACCCGACCGTGGTGAACGGCGCGAATCTCGCCGCCTTCAGGCGCGCCGATCATAACACCGTCCCAACGCAGGCCCCCGATCTTGGGGCTGTCGAATGCGACCTCCAGGGTCCCCTTCGCCGGCCAGGGCAGGCTGCCGCGCCGCCCTTCGAAACTGATGTCCGCCGGACTCGTGTCGGGGATATCCGAGAGCGCGCGTTCGATTTCGGAGAGCAGCTGCTGCAGCTGGGTCTCATTGCTGCGCAGCCGCTCCAACTCTTCACCCTGCGTTAGCAGTTCAGCGGCAAGTGAGTGCAACACGACGCGGCGCTGTTGCTGCTGCTGCTGCAGCGCCGCCTGCGCCGCCTCCTCGCTTTGCTGCAGGGTGCGCAGCCGCTCATCTTCGCGCACGATCTCCTGGTGCGTTTCATGCAGTGCCTGTAGCCGGTCCTGGATCGCGGCCATACGCCGGGCACGGGCGCGGTTCACATAATCGTAGTAGGCCAGGGCCCGGCTCACACCGGCGGGGTCCTGTTGATTGAGCAGAATCTTGAGCCGCTCCTGACGGCCCATCGCATAGGCGGCGCGGACCTGCCGCGCCAGCTCATTGCGCTCGGCGTCCAGGCGCGCCAACTGGGCCTGCTCGCTGTCCCGCAGCTCGTTGAGCCGTTGGCGCTGGCGCTCCAACTGCCCCCCCAGTACGCGCAAGCGGCGTGCAACCCGGCCGATCTCCTGCTCAGCAGACTGTAACTGGCCGGTGAGGCCGTGGCGTTCGCCCTCGGTCTCACGCATCCGCGCCTGAAGCCCCGCGATGCGTTTGCGCACCAGTTCGAGTTGCTCGCGCGAAGCCGGCTCAGCGCCGTCCGGGGCGGGCTGAGCAAGCACCGGGACGGGCGGCGCGAGCAGCAACCAGCACAGGAAGAAACCGCGGAGATCGCGCAGCCGCATGGCCGGCCCCGGCGTCAGGCGACCGCCTCCGCCTCCTCGAACTGCAGGAGTGCGCGCCCCGTCATAGCCGGCGGTTGGGGCAAGTTCATCATCTGCAGCAGGGTCGGGGCGACATCGCACAAGGCACCGTTGTCGGCCAACCGCGCGTGACGGTGGCTAACGTAGATCAGCGGCACGAGGTTGGTGGTGTGCGCGGTATGGGCCTGGCCGGTGGCGTCGTCGCTCATCTGCTCGGCATTGCCATGATCGGCGGTCAACAGCATCTCGCCCCCGACCCGGTGCAGCGCCTTGACGACGCGGCCGAGGCAGTGATCGAGGGTTTCGATAGCATGTACCGTAGCTTCGAAATTACCGGTGTGGCCCACCATGTCGCCATTCGCGTAGTTGCAGATGATGGCGTCGTACTTGTCGCTCTTGATCGCCTCGACCAAGTGGTCGGTCACCTCGTTGGCACTCATCTCGGGCTTCAGATCGTAGGTGGCCACTTTCGGCGAGGGCACCAGGATGCGATCTTCACCCTCGTTGGGCTGCTCGATCCCGCCGTTGAAAAAGAAGGTGACGTGGGCGTACTTCTCGGTCTCGGCCAGGCGCAACTGGTGCAGACCGAGATTGGCAATGTATTCGCCAAAGGTGTTCACCAGCCGCTCGGGCGGATAGGCGACCGGGACATCGAACTCCTTGTTGTACTCGGTGAGACTCACGTAGATGGCGATCTTGCGCACCACCTTGCGCGCGAAGCCGTCGAAGTCCGGTTCGATGAACGGCCGGGTGATCTGGCGCGCCCGATCCGAGCGGTAGTTCATGTTGATGATGACATCGCCGTCCTGCACGGAGATTGGCGTTGCGCCGGGCGGGACGATCAGCGTCGGCTTGACGAATTCGTCGGTCTCACCGCGGGCGTAGGCCTGCGCCAGCGCGGCACATGCATCCTCGGCCTGGTACGGTGCGGACCCCTGGGTGATCAGGTCATAGGCCTGCTCGACACGCTCCCAGCGGTGGTCGCGGTCCATCGCGTAATAACGCCCCACGACGCTTGCTATACGGCCCGCGCCGAGTTCCTCGAACACCCGGTTCATCGCCTTGAGCGAGGGCTCGGCGCTCTTGGGCGGCATGTCGCGCCCATCGAGGAAGGCGTGCACGTAGACCGCCTTGGCGCCGCGCTCGACCGCGAGCCGCGCCATCGCGTGGATATGCTCCTCGTGACTGTGTACCCCGCCGGGTGACAGCAGGCCGAAAATGTGGACCGCCGTGCCCTTGGCCAGCGCCAGATCCACGGCGTCCGTGAGCGTCCGATTGCTGAAGAACGACCCGGTGCGAATAGAGCGGCTGACGCGGGTGAACTCCTGGTACACCACTCTGCCGGCACCGAGGTTGAGATGACCGACCTCGGAATTGCCCATCTGACCGCTGGGCAGGCCCACGGACGAACCGGAGGTCTTGATCGCGGCGTGCGCGTGCTCCTTCCACAAACGGTCCCACACCGGCGTGCGCGCCGCCCGGATGGCATTGTGGTCGTCACTGTCGCTTAGACCCCAGCCATCCAGGACCACCAGGACGACGGGCCGGGCTTTCTTGCTCATGCTGCCTGCAGTGGCGAGCGGCTGTGCGATCGCCTGGAAATTCTTAGGAAATACATGTGGTAATCGGGAGCCCTCGAATAGTGTGCCGGAGCCCCGCCGCCTGCTCCCATTGAACCATTTAACCGCCCTACCCGCCAGCGGCGGGCCGGATCTGGGGCGGCGACACTTCCCAGACTTGAGAAAAAACCGCAAACACAGCGTATTATCTTATTAGATGCTATTTAAAAACCCGTGGACGGAGGGTGGAAAACGTGGAACCCCGTGAAAGATCGGCTCCCGGCGCTATGTCTGACTTGGACATAGACAGCGAAATGCAGTTACTCGAAGGCGACGAGGACATCGAACGCGCCTCCCGTTCGCTCAAGGCCATGTCCCACCCATTGCGGTTGAAAATTCTTTGCACCCTGGGCGATGAAGAGGTGAGTGTCCAGGACATCGTCGAACAAGTGGGGACCTCGCAGAGCAATATCTCCCAGCACCTTGCGATCCTTCGTGATAAGGGTATTCTCACCTCCCGCAAGGATGCCAACCGCGTGTTTTATCGCGTCAGTGACAACCGCACACTGCAGTTGATCGGTATGATGCGCGAAGTCTTCTGCACGCAGGAGCATTGAGGGCGGCGGCGTTCCGGCCGCGCGCCGTAGTCGTCGTTGGCAGAGCGCCGCCAGCCGGGTGCGCCCCAGCCACAATTGGGACGCTCACCGCGGGCGGGCCTTGGGCAGGTTCACACTCGATGGAACAATACTTGGAGTTCGCTGGAAACCACCTGATATTGGTTTCCGCCTTTTTCGTCATCCTCGCGCTGCTCGCCTGGAATCTGATCGCGGATCCCGGGGGCAAGGACGCGGTGAATCCAGTGCAGGCGACCGAGCTGATCAATCACCAGGACGCCGTGGTGGTGGACGTACGCTCGATGGCGGAGTTCAAGGACGGGCACATAATCAACGCGATCAATATCCCGATCAACGGCTTCAAGAACCAACTCGGGCAGCTGGAAAAATACAAGCAACGCCCGGTCGTCGCCTGCTGCCGTTCGGGCTCGCGTTCGGGCACGGTGGTGCGCATGCTGCGCCAAGCCGGCTTCGAGAAAGTGCACAATCTGCGCGGCGGCATGTTGGCCTGGGAAAGCGCCAGCCTACCGGTCAAGCGCCGCAAGTAATCCCGAACCTCCCGCAACAGGAACCACCGCTATGAGCGAGAAAAAAGCGCAGCCTGCCGCCGCGGAGCGGCAGTTTGCGATCCAGCGCATCTACACCAAGGACATTTCCTTCGAGGCGCCGAATGCACCGGCGGTCTTCACCCAGGAGTGGAAGCCCGAGATCAACATCCAGCTGAACACCGCGACCCAGCCCTTGGGCAATGACAACTACGAAGCGGTGCTGACCGTGACGGTCACCGCCAAGCAGGGCGGCAACACCAGCTTCCTGGCGGAAGTGCAGCAGGCCGGCGTGTTTCTGATCAAGGGCATCCCGGAGCCGGAGCTGCACCCCATGTTCGGCATCTACTGCCCCAACATCCTGTTCCCCTACGCCCGCGAAGTCA
>JBFZDU010000179.1:0-10150 GCA_041307205.1 Gammaproteobacteria bacterium
GGCCCACCGCATCAGCATAGTTGCCGGTGTGCAGTTCCACCACCGGCGCGCCGATCGCAGCCGCGGCATCCAGTTGCCGCGGATCGGGATCGACGAACAGCGACACCCGGATGCCCGCCTCGGCCAGGCCGGCACAATACCCGCGCAGCGGGTCGATAGCGGCGGCGACATCCAGGCCACCTTCGGTGGTGAGTTCCTCGCGGCGCTCCGGCACCAGGCAGCAATCGGCCGGGCGTAAGCGCCGGGCGATGGCCAGCATCTCGGCGGTGGCCGCCATTTCCAGATTCATGCGCGTCTGCAGGATGTCGATCAGCATCTCGACGTCGCGGTCCTGGATATGACGCCGGTCTTCGCGCAGATGCAGGGTGATGGCGTCTGCCCCGGCCTGTTCCGCAACCAGGGCGGCCTGGACGGGATCGGGGAACCGGGTGCCGCGCGCCTGCCGCAGCGTGGCCACGTGATCGATGTTTACTCCCAGTCGTCGCTTGTACATCGGTGCTCTTCTGTCATCGTCCGGCGTGAAACAACTCGCGGCTGCGCAGCGGGCGGCCGCCCAGGTGGTAATCCAGGACGGTGCGCAGCAGGTGCCTGGCCTCGTTGCGCTCAGCCGGCGTCAGGACCGCTCCCGCGGCCAGGTGCAACAACATGGCACCCGAATAGATCCCGTCCTGCGTGGCCGGCACCGGTCCGGCGTCCACACGGTAATGATACCTGCGCTGCACCTCCACTGGGGTCTGGCCGTCGGCTTCGGTGGTCAGCGCCAGCCCGAACCCCAGGGCGTCGAGCAGCCGCAATTCGAACTGGCGCAAGGCGGTATCCGGCGGGTCGCCGGTCGCCAGGCACGCCACGGCCGCAGTGTAGTCGGCGAACAATTGCGGGTGCCCATCGCTGCGCCCGGTCAGCTGTACCAGCAGTTCATTCAGATAGATGCCGCAGTACAGCTGCGGTCCACGCAAGACAAAGGGACGGCCAGCCGCTTCCACCCCGCCCAGGCTGCCAACCTCGCCACGGCCGTGGTAGCCCACCAGCAGTGGTACGAAGGGTTGCAGCAGCCCGGACTTGCCCCGCCGGGCGTCGATGGCCCCTTTGGCGACGGCGGCCAGGCGCCCGTGATCGCGGGTCAGCAGTTCCAGCAACAGGCTGGTGTCACCGTAGCGACGCCGGTGCAGCACGAAGGCAGGCTGCAATGCCGGCGCAGCCATGTCCGGCGTCAGTCCGTATAACCCAACTGGATCAGGCTGGCTTCGTCGCTGGACCAGCTCTTCTTGACCTTGACCCAGACATCCAGGTGCACCGGGCAATCGAGAAACCGGATCATCTCCTGGCGCGCGGCGCTGGCCGCCGCCTTCAGGGCTTCGCCACCCTTGCCGATCAGGATGCGACGCTGGTTGTCGCGCTCGACCCAGATGACGGCACCGATGGTCACGCCGCTCGCGCCATGCTCGAAACTCTCCAACTCCACGGTGACTGCGTATGGCAGTTCCTCGTGGTAACGGCGGGTGATCTGCTCGCGCAGCAACTCGGCGATGAAGAACCGCTCCGGTCGATCCGACAACTGGTCCGCCGGGTAGAGGTCCACGCCCTGCGGCAAACGGCCGAGGACTTCCTGCTCCAGTGCGGCGCAGTTGCTGCCGGTCTGGGCCGAGACCGGCACCACGGCGGCAAATGGACCCTGCTGGTCGAGCGTGGCGATATACGGCAACAGGCGCTCCCGCGGCACCACGAGATCGATCTTGTTCACGGCCAGGATCACCGGCTGCCTAGTCTCCCTGGCGGCGGCCAGCACCGCTGCATCCTCATCGGTCCATTGCAGGGCCTGGACCACGAACACGATCACATCCACATCGGCCAGCGCGGTCCGGGCGGTGCGATTGAGGTAGTGACTCAGCGCCCGCCCGCCGCGCCGGTGCAGGCCCGGCGTGTCGACGTAGAGTATCTGGCCGGCGTCGCAGGTCTTGATGCCGACGATGCGATGCCGGGTGGTCTGCGGCTTGTGCGAGGTGATCGCCAGCTTCTGTCCCAGCAGACGATTGAGCAAGGTCGACTTGCCGACATTGGGCCGCCCGACCAGCGCGGCGTAACCGACGCGACGCCCCGTGCTCATGACTCGCCCAGCGCAGCCAGGAGCTGGCTTGCCGCCACCTGTTCCGCTTTGCGGCGGGTGGACCCGACACCCTCGGCGTGAGCCCCGCCACCCGGGAGTTCGCAGCGCACGACGAAGGTCTGGGCATGGGCCTCGCCGGTGACCTCCAACACCTGGTAGGTCGGCAATTCCTGTTGCCGCGCCTGCAGCAGTTCCTGCAGCCGGGTCTTGGCGTCCTTGCGTTGGTTCTGCGGCGTGATCTGGTTGACACGTGCCGCCAGCAGGTGCTCGATCAAGCCGCGGGCCGCGGCCATGCCGCCATCCAGGTACACCGCCGCGATCACGGCCTCCAGGGCATCGGCCAGGGTGGAGGTCCGCGACTGGCCGCCGCTGCGCAGCTCACCTGGGCCGAGCCGCAGGTGCTCGCCCAGCCCGAGTTCACGCGCCACGCTGGCCAGGGTCTCGCGCTTGACCAGTTGCGCCCGCATGCGGCTGAGCTGTCCTTCGTCCGCCTCGGGGTGGCGCCGATACAGGGTGTCGCTGATCTCGAAGCCCAGCACCGCATCGCCCAGGAATTCCAGACGTTCGTTGTGATCCGGCGCCGCACTGCGATGCGTAAGTGCGCGCTGCAGCCAGGCGGCGTCGGCGAAGCAGTAGCCCAGTTGCCGCTGCAGGCGCTGCAGCGCAAGGTCTGAACTCAAAAATCCACCTGATCCTTGAAGGCCATTACCGCGTCGATATTGCCGGCCATATTCTTGCGCACCTCGTAGGCAACCACGATCTGTAGCTTGCCCTTGTCTTTCTTGATATGGATGTTGTTGCGGTCGAAATCGTAGACGCCATTGATCTTCAGTCGCTTGATGATGCTGTCCTTGATCTGCGCCGGAGACCATTCTCGCGCCTGGCGATCCTGCGCCACCGCCTGTAATACCGAGCGCACCGAATAGTATTCGATGTAGCTTGGCACCAGGCGGATCCCGAGAATCACGAAGAATACGGCAATAGCCAATACCAGCATCCCGGTGATCATCGTCATGCCGCGCTGTCCAGCCGGCAGTCGTGCGTGATTCATGTTGCATCTCCTGGGTGGCGCCGGACCGTCGACGGGCCGTCGCCCCGCGCTCAATGGATGACCTTACCCAACCGATCCCAGGCCATGAACCCGGGACGCTGCCAATCCCAACTCAGCCAGACCACAAAGGCCTTGCCGACCAGGTTGCCGTCGGGGACGAAACCCCAGCAGCGACCGTCGTTGCTGTCGTCGCGGTTGTCGCCGATGGCGAAATACTGTCCTTCGGGGACCGTCAGCTCCTGATGGCCCAGGAAGGTGCAGTTACGGCCAAAATCGGGGACAAACGGGTTAACCAGCACCCGATGGTCTATAGCGCCCAGTTTCTCGACACCTTCAATCGAACCGCTGGCGCGCATGCCCGAACCTTCCGGCTGATAGGGGCCGACCATGGTAATAGGCTGGGCCTCACCGTTCACATACAGGGTCTTGTTCTTATAGCTGACCCGATCGCCGGGCAAGCCCACCACCCGCTTGATGTAGTCGGTTCGCGGGTCCAGCGGAAAACGAAACACCACCACGTCGCCGCGCTCGGGCTGAGCGTCGCCCCAGATCTTGGTCTTGGTGACCGGCAGCCGCAAGCCGTAGGCGAATTTGTTGACCAGTATGAAGTCGCCGACCAGCAAGGTCGGCATCATCGAGCCCGAGGGTATGCGGAACGGCTCGACCAGGAACGAGCGCAGCAGCAACACGATCAGGAAGATCGGGAAGAACGAACGCGCGTACTCGATCAGCAGGGGCTCGGCGGCCGCCGCGCTGCGCCGCCGCCGCAACCACCAGCGATCTGTCGCCCAGACCACTCCGGAGAGCAGCGTGGCCAACACCAGGGCCGCCTCGATGCCGAATGTCATGATGACCCAGACGAGACCCGCAAGAACAATCAAGAGCAAGACGATCTGCATACACAAAGCCTATATTATCTTTTGTTTATAGAATCTTTTTTGCGTGTAACCAACGCTTGCGGCCCATCCAGGACGGTCACCCCTGCCGCCAGGGTTTGCGTCAGTTGTCTTTACCTACCTGCAGGACGGCGAGAAACGCCTCCTGCGGGATCTCGACCTTGCCCACCTGCTTCATGCGCTTTTTCCCGGCCTTTTGCTTTTCCAACAACTTGCGCTTGCGGGTCACGTCGCCGCCGTAGCATTTCGCCGTAACGTTCTTGCGCAGGGCCTTGACCGTGGAGCGCGCAATGACCTTGGAGCCGATCGCCGCTTGTATTGCCACCTCGAACATCTGGCGCGGGATGATCTCCTTCATCCGCTCAGTGAGTTCGCGGCCGCGCGAGTCCGCGTTGTCGCGGTGCACTATCAGGGACAGGGCGTCGACCTTTTCGCTGTTTATCAGGATGTCCAGCTTGACCAGGGGCGCCACCTGGAACCGTTTCAGCTCGTACTCGAACGACGCATAGCCGCGGCTGACCGATTTTAGTCGGTCGAAGAAATCCAGCACGACCTCGTTCATCGGCAGCTCGTAGGCGAGTTGCACCTGGCCGCCGACATACTGCAGGTTTTTCTGCACGCCGCGCTTCTCGATGCACAGGTTGATGACATTGCCCAGGTAATCCTTCGGGACCAGGATATGCGCCTCGATGATGGGCTCGCGGATCTCCTCGATCTTGCTCGGGTCGGGCAGCGCCGCCGGGTTGTCGACCATTAGGATGCTGCCATCGCGCGCATGCACCTCGTAGACCACGGTCGGCGCGGTGGTGATCAGGTCGAGGTCGTACTCGCGCTCCAGCCGCTCCTGCACGATCTCCATGTGCAACATGCCGAGAAAGCCGCAGCGAAAACCAAACCCCAGTGCCTGCGAGGTCTCGGGCTCGTAATGCAGCGCCGCATCGTTCAGGCGGAGCTTTTGCAGGGCGTCGCGCAGGGCTTCGTAATCATCGGTGCTGATCGGGTACAGGCCGGAAAAGACGCGCGGCCGCACCGCCTTGAAGCCCGGCAGCGGCTCGGTCGCCTTACGGTTTTCCAGCGTGATGGTGTCGCCGACCGGGGCGCCGTCGATCTCCTTGATGCCGGCGATCACGAAACCGACCTCGCCGGTCCCGAGCATGGCCTTGTCGAGGCGCTTGGGGGTAAACACGCCCACCTTCTCCACCTGGAAGGTGCGTCCGGTGGACATGATGCACATCTTGTCCTTGGGCTTGATGCTGCCGTTCTTCACCCGGATCAGTGAGATCACGCCGACGTAGGGGTCAAACCAGGAATCGATGATCAGGGCCTGGAGCGGACCCTCCTCGACGCCGGCCGGGGGCGGTATGCGAGCGACCAACCGCTCCAGCAGGTCCGGGATGCCTTCGCCGGTCTTGGCGCTTACCCGCAGCGCGTCGCTCGCCTCCAGACCGATGATCTCCTCGATCTCGGTGATGACCTTTTGCGGATCCGCCGCCGGCAGGTCGATCTTGTTCAGTACCGGGAGCACCTCCAGGCCCTGCTCGATCGCCGTGTAGCAGTTGGCGACGCTCTGGGCCTCCACGCCTTGGGCGGCGTCCACCACCAGCAAGGCCCCCTCGCAAGCGGCCAGGGACCGCGACACCTCGTAGGAGAAATCCACGTGCCCCGGGGTGTCGATGAAGTTCAGCTGGTAGGTATCACCGTTGTTGGAGTGGTACATCAGGGTCACGCTTTGGGCCTTGATGGTGATACCACGCTCGCGCTCCAGGTCCATGGAATCGAGCACCTGCTCTCCCATCTCGCGCTGGGTCAGCCCGCCGCACACCTGGATGAAGCGGTCGGCGATGGTGGACTTGCCGTGGTCGATGTGGGCGATGATGGAAAAATTGCGGATATGACTGAGAGCGGTCATGCGAAGCCCAAATCCTGTCCAGGCCGAGAATCGGGTAAGGGACTGAAAAAACGGGACTTTCCTAGAGGAGAGTCCCGTCCTGCGAAGCCCTTGCGAAAACTCGAAACTATACCGGAATCACGGGCGGGCCGAAATAGCGGACCAGTTGTACCGGATCCGGGACGTGTTGGCACACCAGTTCGCCTGCGGCCGTCAGCACCGGGACGTCGCGGCCATAGCGGGCTGCGAGCCTGGCATCGGTATCCACCTCGACCCAGTGCAGCGCGGCCGCCACCTGCGGCCAGTGCCGGAACAGGAACGCTGCCATCTGCTCGCACAGATGGCAGTGGTCGCGATAGTAAAGAACCGGCCTGGGATCGCCGCTCATTCGTCAGCGGCTAAGCGCAGCGCCAGGAACAGTGGATTGTCGCCACGCTGGACCAGCACGGCAACCGATTGGTCGTTCTGCAATTGGGCGATCTGCTCCTCCAGCGCCGACACGCTGGACACCGCCGTGCCGTTGAACATCAGCACGACGTCGCCGCTGCGAATACCGGCCGCCCGCGCCGGCCCGGACATAACCTGCTCTACCAGCACGCCATCCTGGCCAGGCGACAGCCCCAGTTGGGCGCGCAGCGTGTCGTCGAGATCCTTGAGCTGCAGACCCAGCCGCTCGCTGCGGGTCGGCTCCGCCGCCGGTGTGGCCTGGTTCGCCACCGTCTCGGCCGGTAGTTCGCCGAGCTGCACCCGCACGCTGCGTTCCTTGTCGCCACGGCGGACTTTGAGCTCCGCCTCGCCATCGACTTGGCTCGCGCCGACCAACGGTGGCAACTGGCTGGAGCTCATCAACTTCTGTCCATTGAACTCGAGGATGATATCGCCGGTCTTGATCCCCGCCTTTTCCGCCGGCGAGTCCGGCAGCACCCGCGCGACCAACGCGCCCCGCGGATAGTCCAGCCCAAAGGTCTCGGCCAGGTTGCGGTCCACGTCCTGAATCAGCACGCCCAAGTAGCCCCGTGACACATGCCCCGTGGTGCGCAGCTGTTCGGCGACATTCATCGCGAGTTCGATCGGGATGGCGAATGACAGGCCCATGAAGCCGCCAGTGCGGCTGTAGATCTGGGAATTGACGCCCACCACCTCGCCGTCGAGATTGAACAACGGACCACCCGAGTTGCCCGGGTTGATCGCGACATCCGTCTGGATGAAAGGCACATAGCTTTCGCTCGGCAGACTGCGCCCCTTGGCGCTCACGATGCCGGCGGTCACGGTGTGATCGAAGCCGAACGGCGATCCAATCGCCAGCACCCATTCGCCGACCTTCAGCTTTCCGCCTTGGCCGATCTTGGCGACCGGGAGGTCGTCAGCCTCTATCTTAAGCAGTGCCACGTCACTCTGCTTGTCCGATCCTATGACCTTCCCTTCGTAAGCCTTGCGATCGGACAGCCGGACCACGATCTCGTCGGCGCTGCTCACCACGTGGTAATTGGTCAGGATGTAGCCGTCCTTGCTGATGATGAACCCGGACCCCAGCGATTGCACATCGCGCTGGATGTCCTCCTCGAGCTGGTCTCCGAAGAAGTGTCGGAACAACTCATTGAACGGCGCGCCTTCGGGCAGCTCTGGCATCCCGAACTGTTTGGGCAGGGTGCGTTTCTCCTGTCCGTTCTGGCGGGTACTGATGTTGACCACCACGCGGCTGTTCTCCGCCGCGAGCTCTGTGAAATCGGGCAATCCCCGCGCCGCGCTAGCGATGCTGGTGGAAAGCATGACCAGGGCGGCGAGCCAATAGGTGGTCGAGCGGATAACCTTAACCTGATGCATTGCGTTCACTTCTCCAAGATGGTGATGCGCGACAGCGGCACGCCTGGATCATCCGTCGCTGGGCCCAGGTCCGGCATGAGCACGCGCAGTATCACGGCCTGATAGTCGCGCTTGAGCGACATGCCGGCGCCAAGTTGGCGTGACCAGGCAAGCCCGACGATAAAACCGATCAGACCGGCCACGGCCGCCGCAAGTTCCTTCAGACCCGCACCGCCCAGCTGCTCACCCAACACGGCACCGCCCAGCAGCCCGGCCAATGGCAGCGCGTAGGCCACCCACGCGGCCCGCAGCAAGGCCCGCTCGTCCAACCCCACCACGACCCGATCGCCCGGCTGGGCGGCGAGCGGGTTGCGCGCCCAGGTCACCCGCGAACGGCGCTGGAAGAAGCGCGCCAGCGACGCCGTAGCGCACCCCCCCTGCACCTGGCAAGCGTTACAGCCGCGCGGGCCGACGCTGGTGACCGCCGCCAGGCCGGCGCGCACTTCGAGTACCGTGGCAGGTTCCTCGATCACTTCGGGTCCAGGATCCGGACGATGTTCTCGCCCAGTTGGCGTAGGGTCTGCGGCGGTACCTCCCCGACCACCGTGACCTGGTGCGCGTCCACGCGTCGTCCGTAGGCGTTGATCGGTCCGGCTTGGGTCGTGCCCTGCAACCCCTCGCCGCTGCCAGCCTCCACGTACACGGACACGGTGGCCAGGCCGTCAGAAAAGATGAAGTGTTCGACGTCGGCGCTGCCATCCGGCTTGGCATAACGGCGGTGCAGATTGAGCATGAAACCGCTTGGGCGGCCGGTAAATTGCCAGGCCGTCGGTTTCATCAGATGCGCACGCGCGCCATGCTTGTGGGCCGGGTCGGGCGCTGCGGCGGCGATTTCCGGTAGCGCCGCGGGATGCGGCTCGTCGCTGACATCGCCGACCCGCAACTCCGTGAACATGATCTGGGAAACCAGCTGTCCGGCGCTGTCCACCATGGTGGTACGCAACGGCAAGGCATGTTCGACATCCAGTGCCAGCTGGTAACCGTAGCGCAAGTCGTCCCGCGGCAGGATGGCGATGATCTGGGCCTGGCGCCCGGCCACGCGGGTCCGGTCGCCGACCTCGAATCGATAATGTTGTGCCAGTTCTTCGGGGCGGATCGGCGGAATGGGTGAGAAACCACGCCCGGCCGCGCGGCGATCAGGCGCCATGTTCTGGGCCTGCGGCAGCATGCAGGTGACCTTGTCGTCGGTGCGTACGACTTGGCGGGGACTGCCGTTGAGCGACACCAGTCGCTCCCGTTCCTTCCCGTCACGCACCGTATGCCGAATGTGCAGGGCCTCGAGGTGATCGCGGTGCTGGTAAACGAAGCGGCCTTCGTACTGGAGCAGGCGCACCGCCCGGTTCATCCGCTCCAGCCAGGCGCTGACGGTAGCGAGTTCGGTCGCCTCGCCCTGCGCCGCCCCGACCAGCAGCAGCGCCAGCGCCAGCACGCCGGCATAATGCCGGCGGCTAGCGCCCATCGTAGGTAACGAGCGTGGTGTAGGGCATGAACCCGCTGGCGGCGCCACGGGTGGCGAATTCGTTGTGATCGGCCAGATACTGGGCCAGCGGCGTCTGGGCACGGGGTGCGGCCGCGACCACCGTCTCGGCCTTCACCGGCACGGCAACCGGCACAGCGGCGGCCGGTAGTGCGCGCGGCGCCTCGGCGACCTGCAACGGGCCGGTAGCCGGGGCTTCGAGGACGCGCGGCAACACGCCGATGGCAATCGCGGCGACGGAAGCGGCAATGGCCAATCCGGCGCCGGCACGGCGCCAGCGCACCGCTGGCCGCATCGGCCGTGGTGCGAGGATGGTGGGTTCCGCCGCCACCCGGTCCCTGACCGCCGCCGCAACCGCGAGCACCTGCGCCCCCCCGGCCGTCTCGCCGCGCAGGGCGCCGCCGATCAGCTGGTAGCGACCCAAGGTGTCGCGCAGCGACTGATCCGTTACCAGGTGATCCAGCGTGGCGTCCACCAAGGACTCCACCAATTCACCGTCCAATAGTGCCGAAACGGCTTCACGATTCTGTTCGCTCATGGTCGGTCCGCGATCAGTCAGGTTGAAGTAATGGGCGCAGCCGCGCGTCTATGGCTTCGCGGGCGCGAAAAATGCGCGAGCGCACCGTCCCTATCGGGCAATCCATCGCCTTGGCGATCTCGTCGTAACTCAACCCCTCCAACTCCCTGAGCGTGATGGCGATGCGCAGGTCTTCGGGCAAGTCGTCCACAGCGGCCTTGATGGTTTCCGCCATTTCCTGCTCCAGGAGCAAATGCTCGGGCGTTGCGTACTCCTTCAGTCGACCGCCGGCGTCGGTTTGCTCCGCGGTCTCCGCCTCCACGTCATCGTTTGGTGGTCGCCGTCCCTGGGCCG
>JBFZDU010000180.1:0-3024 GCA_041307205.1 Gammaproteobacteria bacterium
CGGCACATATAGTCGACTCTGACTTCAACCGCGCCCACCTGGGTCGGGCACGTTCTCTGAGTTACCGGACCTTGCCCGAGCTGGTAACCGCCATTACGGAGGTATTGCAGCAGCGCGGACCAAGGTACGTTTACGCCTACTGGCCGGGGCTCGACAGCCTGGGGCATGAACAGGGTATCTGGAGCGACGCGGCCCGGGCACACCTGGCGGAGCTGGATCAGGCGTTCGAAACCTTGCTGCGGCGGGTCCGCGGCACCGATACCCTGGTGATACTGACGGCCGACCACGGTCAGATTGATACCCTGGCGGCCGATCGCCTGTGTCTCGACGACTATCCCGAACTGGCCGAATCGCTGGTCTTGCCGCTGTGCGGCGAGTCGCGCACCGTTTACTGCTACCTGCGACCCGGCTGCGAGGCACGGTTCGACGCCGCGGTGGCGCAGCAATTGGCTGGTATCGCCAGTTGCTTCCCGAGCAGCCAGCTGCTCGAACAAGGCTGGTTCGGCGCCGGGGTGCCGCATCCACGCCTGGCGCAGCGGATCGGCGATCGGGTACTGGTCATGGGCGGCAGCTACACCCTCAAGGACTGGCTAAGCCAGGAGCGGCGCCACACCCTGATCGGGGTACATGGTGGGCTCAGTGCGGACGAGCTGCTGGTGCCCCTGGTCATGGCCAAGACCTGAGCCTCGGCAGTTTTTCTCAAAATGGAGTAATATATGAAAAAGGTCCATAAATAGAGGTTCAGCATGCTGCAGCCGGACACGCCCCCCAAACCTGATCCCGAACGGGTGGCGAACGCCGCCCTGCAGGCATTTTTCAACTTGGCCGAACGCTGGGGGCTGAGCGCCAAGGAAGAGCGGGTGTTGCTGGGCAGCCCGCCCGAGTCGACCTTTTTCAAGTGGAAGGCCGAGCAGGCGGCGCGGCGCCTCAGCCGCGATGTGCTCGAACGCATCAGTTACCTGCTTGGCATCTACAAGGCGCTGCGGCTCCTGTTGCCCTCGGCCCGGGCGGCGGACGAGTGGTTGCGCAAGCCGAACGCCGCTCCCCTGTTCAATGGCCAGTCGGCGCTCGGGCGCATGCTGGGCGGCAGCCTGGTGGATCTGGCGGACGTGCGCCGTTACCTCGACGCCCAGCGCGGTCAATGAATGGCCGCGGACCACGCCCCGGCCCTGGTCGAACTCGCCTGGCCGCGCCAGTACCGGATCGTCCCGTCGGCCTTCCCACCGATCAATTTCTTCGAGGAACTGGTCAGCCCCGACCTCATGGAGACAATCTTCTACATCGAGGCCCTGACCAACGACCGGCTGCGCGATCAAGTGGGTGACATAGCCCTGGTTGCGCCCGAGGATCGGGTCAGCGGCAAGGGTGCCTCGCCGGTGATGGCCGCCTTTACCCACATCGGGCAGCCGAGCCGTTTCAGTGACGGCAGCTACGGCCTTTATTACGCGGCGCGGACCCTGGACACTGCGATCGAGGAAACCCGTTTTCACCGGGCGCGATTCCTCGCCTACACGCACGAGGCAGCCGGGGAGATTGCCATGCGGGTGTATGTCGGGGAAATCCGCAAGCCCCTGCACGACCTGCGGCCGGCACCGTTCGCCGCCTGTCACGACCCGGATGACTGGACCCCGGCCCAGGCCTGCGGCGGCCGGCTCAAGGCGCAGCGCAGTTGGGGCGTAGTCTACCGCTCGGTGCGCGACCCGGGCGGCGAGTGCATCGGGGCGCTGCGACCCCCGGCGGTGTCACTGCCGCGCCAGGGTCGGCACCTGTCTTATGTCTGGGACGGACACGCGATCACCCACATCTACGAAAAACGCCTGCTCAAGTAAGCCGCCGGCGCGCAGCGCCATGCCGCGCGCTGGCTATACTCAGAAGCGAACCAAGGCAGCACGCGAGGAGGATGAAATGGGTATGGCAATCAGCCTGCGGGCGTTTCTCGACTCGCACCACCTGGACTACGACGCCCTCCGGCATCCGCATGCCGAGTCGGGTCAACGGGTCGCCTCAGCGGCCCGCCAGCCGGGCGACAAGGTAGCCAAATCGGTGCTTTTGAAGGACGAAGACGGCTATCTGCTGGCGGTCCTGCCCGCCACCCACCGGGTGCACCTGGGTCGGCTGCATCAGGCCTTGCACCGGCGCCTGGGACTGGCCACGGAAGCAGAAGTCAAAGCACTGTTTCCCGATTGTGCAATCGGCGCGATACCGCCGGCCGGCCTGTTGTACGACATCGACACCCTGGTGGACGATTCCCTGCTCGAACAGTCGGATATCTATTTCGAGGCCGGCGATCACGAACAGCTCGTGCACATGAAACGGCAGGATTTCGGCAAGCTGCTGGGCGATGCCACGCACGGCTGCTTCAGCTACCGCGTCTGAAAGCTAGACCCGCCGGACGGGTCAGGCGCTTCAGGTGTAGGCGAGGATCGCCACATAGTGGCTGACGCTGCCCGCCAGGACGAACAGGTGCCAGATACCATGGTACCAGGGGCGCCGCCGACCCAGGATATAGAATACGACCCCGGTCGTGTAGAAAACGCCGCCAGCCAGCAACCAAGCGAAGCCTGCCGGGGGTAGGGCGGCCAATATCGGCCTCAGCGCGAACAGGCACAGCCAGCCCATCACCAGGTAGATTGCCACCGACAGCACCCGGGAACCCTGGCGCGGCAAGGCCTCCAGCAGCAGCCCGAATACCGCCAGGGTCCAGATAGTGCCGAACAGCCACCAGCCCAGGGACCCGCGGAGCACGACCAACGCCAGTGGCGTGTAGGTCCCTGCGATCAGCAGGTAGATGGCCTGGTGGTCCAGCACCCGGAACACCCGTTTCGCCGGTCCCGCCAAGCTGTGGTAGAGGGTGGAGTTCAGGTACAGGAGAAACAATGTGAGGCCGTACAGGCTGTAGCTCAGGACGCGCCGGGCATCACCATCCATGGCGGCAAAGGTCACCAGTACCACCGCCGCGGCGAGCGCGAACACGGCACCGACCAGGTGAGTGATGCTGTTAAAGCGTTCGCCGCGGTACATGGC
>JBFZDU010000181.1:0-10500 GCA_041307205.1 Gammaproteobacteria bacterium
GAAACAGCGACAGCGTGCGCGACTGCTCCGCGCGCTCGTCGAACACCTCGACCGACTTGCGCCACGCGCGCTCTTGCGAGGAGTTGATCTCGCCCAGGTACAGCAGGTGACGTTGCAACACCGGATCTGCGGCGTTTATCCACACATCGGCCGCTGATTTCCAAAGAGAAATTTTTTCGACTCGCACCAAATCCGGAGCGAATCCGCTAAGTTGGGCTAGCCGCTGCGACCTCGACCAGGCGGCCGGTCCGGCAGTCGTAGATATAGCCGTACACCGGGATGCAGCTGGGCACCAGCGGGTGGGCCTTGATGCGCGCGACGTCCTCGACCACGCTGGCCGCATTGTCGGCGATGGTAAGCCAATTGATGTAGCGCCCTTCGGCCGAGCCCGGTCCGGCCCCGGTGTCGTGCCAGCCGTCGGCATCGATGGTCGCGGTTTCCAGACTGGTCGCCAACAGGCTGGCCATGACCTCGTTGGTGAAGGTCTCCATGCCGCAGTCCGTGTGGTGGATCACGAACCACTCCCGGGTGCCCAGCAGCTTGTGCGAAATGACCAGTGAACGGATGGCGTCGTCGCTGGCGCGGCCGCCGGCATTGCGGATGACATGGGCGTCCCCTTCGGCCAGGCCGGCGTACTTGGCCGGATCCAGGCGCGCATCCATGCAGGTCAGGATGGCGAAGCCCCGCGCCGGGGGCAGCGCCAGCTTGCCCTTGTCACCGAAAGCGGCGGCGTAGCTGGCGTTCGCCGCCATGACCTGTTCGACAATTTCACTCATGGCGTTGGTCTCCTGCGGTTGGGCCTTCACCCAAAGATAGCGGTTTCTGATCGGCCCGCCGGCCGCTGTTGCGGCGGTTCGGCCGCAGCCGCAAGGGCAGTCCCCCCTCGCCAGCGCCGGGTTGGCAATATCGCACGCCCTGGCGGCTGGACCTCCGGGGCCGGGCGGATAGAATGGGCGCTCCGGTAGGTCGTGGCGACCCGCCTGGCAACGGGTGTAGCCGCAATGCGCAAGGCCGCCCCGTCCTGCCCTGGCGACCGTCTGACCCACGCGTTCTCAACGATGATGAGCTGCTAGATGAATCTGCTGTTGGTAGTGCTCACGCCGTTCGCGGGAGCGGCCCTGGCCGCCTGGTCGGGTCATTTCGGCCGACTGCACTCAGCCTGGGTGGCCGCGGCCGTGACCGCCTTGGCCTTGACCTGGCTGCTGCCGCTCGCGCACGCCCCCTTCGCCGGCGAAACCCTGGTGTGGAGCCTGCCTTGGCTGCCCACGGCAGGCCTGCAGCTGGCGTTCCGGCTCGACGGCCTGGGGCTGTTGTTCGCCCTGCTGATCCTGGGCATGGGCCTGCTGGTGATCCTGTACGCGCGCTACTATTTGAGCGCCGCCGACTGCATGGGGCGTTTCTACGCCTACCTGCTGCTGTTCATGGGCTCGATGCTGGGCATAGTGCTGTCGGAAAACATCATCCAGTTGCTGGTGTTCTGGGAACTCACCAGCATCACCTCCTTTCTGCTGATCAGCTATTGGCAGGATCGCCCCGAAGCCCGCGCCGGTGCGCGCATGGCGCTGGCCGTCACCGGCACCGGCGGCTTGGCCCTGCTGGGCGGTTTCCTGTTGCTCGGGCAGATGGCCGGCAGCTACGAGCTGTCCGTCATCCTGGCCGCCGGCCCCGCCCTGCAGGCACATCCGCTGTACCTGCCGGCGCTGCTGCTGATCCTGTTGGGCGTATTCACCAAATCGGCGCAGTTCCCGTTCCACTTCTGGTTGCCCCACGCGATGGCGGCACCCACCCCGGTGAGCGCCTACCTGCACTCGGCCACCATGGTGAAGGCCGGGGTGTTCCTGCTCGCCCGGCTGTTCCCGGCGCTGTCGGGCACCCCCGAATGGACCTGGCTGGTGGGCGGCGCCGGCGCCATCACCCTGCTGCTGGGGGCGGTCACGGCCCTGTTCAAGCATGATCTGAAGGGCCTGTTGGCCTACTCGACCATCAGTCACCTGGGATTGATCACAGCGCTGTTCGGCATCGGCACGCCGCTGGCGGCGGTCGCCGGCGTGTTCCACATCATCAACCACGCCACCTTCAAGGCCTCGCTGTTCATGGCCGCCGGCATCATCGATCACGAGGCCGGCACCCGTGATATGCGCCGCATCAACGGCCTGTGGTCGTACATGCCGTACACCGCCACCCTGGCCATGGTGGCCGCGGCCGCCATGGCCGGCGTGCCGCGGCTCAACGGTTTTCTGTCCACGGAGATGTTCTTCGCCAAGACCGTGTACCTGTCGAGTGAGACCGGCTACTTCGTCTGGCCGCCGGTGGTGGCCACGCTGGCCGGGATCTTCGCCGTGGCCTATTCGCTGCGCTTCATCCACGACGTGTTCTTCAACGGCGCGCCCGTCGACCTGCCACGCACCCCGCACGAACCGCCGCGCTGGATGAAGGCGCCGGTCGAGGTGCTGGTGGCGATCTGCCTGCTGGTGGGCGTGCTGCCCGGCATCACCGTCGGGCCCTTACTGGCGGTGGCCGCCGCGGCCACGCTGCAGGGTGAACTGCCCGAATACAGTCTGGCCATCTGGCACGGCTTCACCCCCGCCATGGGCATGAGCCTGGTCGCCTTGGCGGGAGGTGTGGCGCTGTACCTGGCCCGACGGCCGCTGTTCCAGCTCTACGCACGTCACGAAGGACTGCTGGACGCGCGCAAGCCCTTCGATGCCCTGCTGGCCGGATTGTGGAGGCTGGCCCGCGGCGTCAGCGGCGCCCTGGATAACGGCTCACTGCAACGCCTGGTGACATTGCTGGTGCTGGCCGCCGTCATCGCGGCGGGGTTCGGCCTGGCCGGCGGCCAGTCGCCGTTGACCGGCAGCCGCCCGCTGCTGGCCCTGGACGGCGTGAGCCTCGCCGCCGCGCTGGTCATGGCCGTGGGCGCCGTCGGCACCGCGCTGCTGTACCGGCGGCGGTTCACGGCCATCATCCTGCTCGGGGTGGTGGGCCTGGTGGAGGCCCTGGCGTTCGTGAAATTCTCGGCCCCGGACCTGGCGCTGACCCAACTGGCGGTTGAAATCGTCACCATCGTGCTGCTGCTGCTGGCGCTGTATTTCCTGCCCTGGTACGAGCCCCCGGAACGTCAGCGCCTGCGCATGGGACGTGATCTCGCTCTGGCATTGGTCGCCGGGGCCGGCGCCGCAGCCCTGGCGTGGGCCGTGCTGACCCGGCCCTACGACACCATCGCCGGGTACTTCCTGGAACACAGCCTGCCCGGGGGCGGTGGCAGCAACGTGGTCAACGTCATCCTGGTGGACTTCCGCGGCTACGACACCTTGGGAGAAATCGCGGTGCTGGCGCTGGCCGGGCTGGGGATCTACGCCCTGCTGGACGGCCTGCAGCTGGCCGCCCCCCACCGCGATCCCCAGGGTCGACCCTGGCATTGGGATCGCCACCCCATGATCATGGCCTCACTGACCCGCTTGCTGCTGCCGCTGGCGCTGCTGGTGGCCGTGTTCATCCTGCTGCGCGGGCACAACCTGCCCGGCGGCGGCTTCATCGCCGGGCTGGTCACCGCCGCGGCGCTGATCATGCAGTACCTGGCCAACGGCGTGGACTGGACCAAAGCCCGCATGGCTTGGAAGGTCCACCCGGTGATCGCCGTCGGCCTGGGGCTTGCTACCGCCACCGGGGTGGCGAGCTGGCTGTTCGGCCGTCCTTTCCTGACCTCGGCCTTCACCCACGTGCACCTGCCGTTGCTGGGCGAGTTCGAGCTGGCCTCGGCCCTGGCCTTCGACCTGGGCGTGTACTTGACGGTGGTGGGTGTAACCTTGCTGATCCTGGTGCACCTGGGCCGCCTGCACAACACCGCGCCCCCGCCCGACTCCGACCCGCGGTAGCAGATCTCATGGAAGCCTTGCTCGCCATCACCATCGGCATCCTCACCGCCTGCGGCGTGTTCCTGGCGCTGCGCGGGCGCACCTTCCCGGTGATCCTCGGCCTGATGCTGCTGTCCTACGCGGTGAACCTGTTCCTGTTCGTGATGGGGCGGCTCACCATCGGCCAGCCGCCGGTCATCAATCCCGCGGCCGCGGGTTATGCCGATCCCCTGCCGCAGGCACTGGTGCTGACCGCCATCGTGATCAGCTTCGGGATGACCGCCTTCGTGGTCATGCTGGCCTTGCGCGCCCGGGCCACCCTGGGCGATGACCGGGTCGACGATACGGCGCCTCACGACCGGGGGGGCGACGCATGAACCACCTGGTGATAGTGCCGGTGCTGCTGCCGTTGGTCGCCGCACTGCTGCTGCTGAGCGCGCGCCGTGCCAATATCCTGGTGCAACGCGCCGTCGCCCTGACCAGCAGCGGGATCCTGCTGGCGATTGCGATCACGCTGCTGCTGCGCAGCCACGAGGCCGGTCTGCTGGTCTATCAGCTCGGCAACTGGCCCGCGCCCTTCGGCATAGTGCTGGTGGCCGATCGTCTGGCCGCCTGGATGGTGCTGGTGACCGCCGCCCTGGCGCCGTTTGCGCTGCTCCACGCCAGCGGCGGCAGCGACTGCGCCGGGCGGCACTTTCATGCGTTTTTCCAGTTGCAGCTGTTCGGCCTGAACGGCGCCTTCCTGACCGGGGACCTGTTCAACCTGTTCGTGTTCTTCGAGATCCTGCTGCTGGCCTCTTACGGGCTGCTGTTGCATGGCGGCGGCGCGGCGCGCATCCGCGCCGGCCTGCATTACGTGGTCATCAACCTGGTCGGATCGACGCTGTTCCTGTTCGCCGTTGGCACCCTGTATGGGGTGCTCGGCACCTTGAACATGGCCGACCTGGCACTGCGCGTCGCCGCGACCCCGCCGGAAAACGTCGGCCTGGTGCGGGCCGCGGGGCTGTTGCTGTTGGTGGTGTTCGGACTGAAGGCGGCGCTGGTGCCCCTGTACCTATGGCTGCCGCGCGCCTATGCCCACACCGGGGCGGCGGTGGCGGCCCTGTTCGCGATCATGACCAAGGTGGGGGCGTACAGCATCCTGCGCCTGCATACCCTGGTGTTCGGCCCGCAGGCCGGCCCGCTGGCCGGGTTGTGGGAGCCCTGGCTGCTGCCGCTCGCCCTGGCCACCCTGGCCCTGGGCATGCTCGGGGCCATGGCCAGCACCGGATTGCGCCAACAGATTGCCTACCTGGTCGTGGCCTCGGCGGGCACCCTGCTCACCGCGTTCGGACTCGGCGGGGCAGCAGCCATAGGCGCCGGGCTGTACTACCTGGCACACAGTACCTTTGCCGCGGCCGCGTTCTTCCTGCTCGCGGACGTCCTGGCGCGGCACCGCGGCGCCCAGGCGGACAGCCTGGTGCCAGGTACGCAGTTCGCGCAGTGGCGGCTGCTCGGCGGGCTGTTTCTGATCACCGCCATGGTCATCGCCGGCATACCGCCGCTATCCGGGTTTCTCGGCAAATACCTGCTGCTGCACTCGGCCATGGCGCATCCGGCCATGCCCTGGGTGTTCGGCGTCGTCCTGGGCAGCGCGGTCCTGGGGGTGATCACCCTGGCACGCAGCGGCGACATCCTGTTCTTCCAGGCGCAGCCGCCCGCCACCGCACCCGCGGGCCCGCCCGCCACGCCGGCCATGGGGCTGAGCCCGGTGCTGGGGCTGCTCGGCCTCGGGCTGCTGTTGACCCTGTGGAGCGGCGCGGCCGTGGAATACACCCAGGCGACCGCGGCCCAGCTCGTCCAACCGGGGACTTACACCACCGCGGTCCTGGGCGGCGCCGTGCCGGAGCCTACCCGATGATGCGCTGGTTTCCTCATCCTGTGCTGACCGGGCTGCTGACCCTGGTCTGGATGCTGCTGGTCAACCAACTCTCGCCCGGTGCGCTGCTCCTGGGGCTGGCGCTCGGCTGGGGCATCCCGCTGTTCACCGCGCCCTTCTGGCCGGAGCGGGTGCGCATCCATCGACCGCTGACCCTGCTGCGCTTCGTCGGCACCGTACTGTGGGACATCCTGCTGGCCAACCTGGCGGTGGCGCGACGCATCCTCGGCCGCCCGGCCCGGCTCCAGCCGCTATTCGTGGAATTGCCGCTGCAGCTGCGCAGCGAGCTGGGCATCAGTCTGCTCGCCAATACCATCTCGCTGACCCCGGGGACCGTGTCCGCCTATGTCAGCCGCGATCGCCGGCGTCTGGTGCTGCACGCGCTCGACGTGGCCGACCCGGCGCAGCTGTTGGCCACCATCCGGGAGCGCTACGAAACCCCCTTGAAGGAGATACTGGAACCATGATCCTGCCGCTGGTCATGCCGGTCGCATTTACCCTGGTGGGCGCCGCCATGCTGCTGACCCTGTGGCGGCTGGTACGCGGCCCGAGCGCGCCCGATCGCATCCTGGCGTTGGATACCCTGTATGTAAATGCCATCGCCATGCTGGTGCTGCTTGGCATCCACCTGGGCAGCAATCTGTATTTCGAAGCCGCCCTGCTGATTGCCATGATGGGCTTCGTGGGCACCGCCGCGCTGTGCAAGTTCCTGCTGCGCGGCGACATCATCGAGTAGGGGGCTAGGGGCTATGCTGGCGGACTTGCTGTTATCAGCCCTGGTGCTCATCGGCGCCGGATTCACCTTCATCGGCGCGCTGGGTCTGGCACGGCTGCGCGACTTCTATACCCGGCTGCATGGACCGACCAAGGCGACCACCCTCGGGGTAGGCAGTCTGCTGCTGGCGTCGGCGCTGTACTTCAGCCTGCGCGAGCCGGGCCTGAGCCTGCACGAGGTGCTGGTGACCCTGTTCCTGTTCATCACCGCACCGGTCAGCGCGCACCTGCTGGCCAAGGCCGCCCTGCACCTGCGTCTGCAGTCCCTGGCACCGCTGCCAAGCGCTGCGGCGCTGGACTCACCCGAATCCGCACCTGCGGACGCCGACCGCGAGGCGGATCGGTAACCACCAGATGGACACGATCCCGGCTGGGATACCGGGCGCCCCTTGGGCGAACCACGGGCCCATCGCACCGGGGCACTCAGGACGCCGTCTGATAATAGAGGTTCTGCGGGTGGCGGGCCTCGGCGAAGAAATACCAGCGCTCGGCCAACAGACCGACGTATTGTACGGCAAAGGCCAGGATGGGCAGATACACGGACTGCAGCCCGTAGGCCGCGCCCAACAGTAGCAAGGGCACCAGGAATACGCTCACCAGAAAGAACCAGCGCACCACGGCCAGCGTGGCCGGACCCTTGCCGTGGAAGAACTCCCGGGTGTTGAAGGAGCCGCCCATGAAACCCATGGACTTCTGGCGGATCTGGGTGTGGCGCACACCGATCGCGCTCTGCAGGCTCGACTTGGGCTTGAGGCGGGCATTGCGGTACAGGGCCGCGCCGCGCGTTATGGCAGCCAGCGCGGTGAAGGCCCCCGCCCAGGTGCCGTAGAAACCCACCAGGTGCACATCGTTCCAGGCCGAGAAGGCCGCCGCCAGGGTGAAGCCCGACGCCAGGCCGAACAGGGTGAAATTCACCACGGTCAGCGGGCTGTGCCATTCCTGCAGGAATTTCAGGCAGGCATAGATCATGGCGGTGCTGACAAACAACACAAAGGCCATCAGCGCCGCCAGCACCCCCAGCGTCAGGCTGGCATCGACCGGCACCAGCCCCCTGATGACGAACCAAGGCTGAGTCCAGCCCAGCAGATGCACCCCGCCATACAGCGCCACCAGCCCCATGAAGGCCGGCAGCGCGAGCAGCTCGCGCGACAGCCAGGAGGTACGCCATTGGCTGATGCCGCGCCAGGCACGGGTGAGGAAATAACTCGGCTTGCCCAGGTGAAACACCGCCGCTACCAGGCCCAGGCCCAGCAGCACCAGCGCCAACGCGCTGCCGGCGGCGTAAAAGCGCACGCTGTCCTGCGGTTCGAGCAGATTGGCCAGGGAGTAGATCTGACCGGTGACCAACGCCAGGAACAGGCCTTGGCCGGCCCCGATCAGGGTGGTGAGGAAGATGACTGAGAATGCGGGATGCATGCGAACCCCTCCGGGGTTAGGGCCGCAGGCCGCGGGCCGCGGGCCATAAAGGTTGCTGGTCACCGACCAGCTGGCCGGACACTGCGACGTCTAGCGCGGCCCTGGGCCCATGGCCCTCGGCGCTTTCCTCACCAAGCCACATCGTCGATGGACTCGCCCAGGTCGGCCGGCCGTTCGCGCTGCTCTTTCTTGAGCGGGTTGTCAACGCGTACCAATTCGTCGGCGTGGATCTCCATGCGGATCTTGCGCCGCGGCAGATAGTGATTGGCCGGCTTGGTGCCCCACTCGGGCATCAGCTGGTAGCCGCCCTGCTCGCGAATCGCCACCGAAACCTCCGAGTCGGGGTCGTGCACGTCACCGAACAGGCGCGCGCTGGTCGGGCAGGCCAGTACGCAGGCCGGCTTGCGCTCGCGCGCGGGCAGGCTCTGATCGGCGATGCGGTCGATACACAGGGTGCACTTCTTCATCACCTTCTGCTGGGCATCGAGCTCGCGCACGCCGTAGGGGCAGGCCCAGGAGCAGTATTTGCAACCGATGCACTTGTCGTAGTCGACCAGTACCACGCCGTTATCGGGACGCTTGTAGGACGCCCCGGTCGGACACACGGGCACGCAGGGCGGCTCCTCGCAATGCAGGCAGCTCTTGGGAAAATGCACGGTCTCGGTGCGCGGGAACTCGCCGATCTCAAACATCTGCACGCGGTTGAAAAAGGTCCCGGTGGGATCGGCGCCGTACGGCCGCTGATCCACCATGGGTCCGGCCCAGCCGGAGGTGTTCCATTCCTTGCAGGAGGTCACGCAGGCGTGACAGCCGACGCAGACATTCAGATCGATCACCAAGGCTAACTGGGTCATAGCGGTCCCCCGAGTGCTCTGGAATCAAGGGCCGAGGACCGAGGGCCGAGGGCCGAGCCAAGGCGGCGCAGTGGGTACTCAACCATGGCGCGCACCTAGCTTCGCGATCCCTTGTTGAACATTCCCGCCACGTAGCTCAGCCACTTGCCGCGCGCGACCGGCTGGCCGGGCGTGGCGGGCAACGCCTCGAATTGCGGGCTGGTCGTCCTGGGCTCGTGGTCGCCGGCCTTGTAGACCTTGACCCGCACATCGAACCAGGCGGCCTGCCCGGTGACGGGGTCCGAGTTCGAGAGGTGCGGACCAGACTCGCAGGGCGGCAGTTCCTCAGCGATCACGTGGTTCAGCAGGAAGCCCTTCTGCGCCTCGTTGGCCTTGGGCGCCAGCCCCCAGGCCCCCGCTGCCTTGCCGATGGCGTTCCAGGTCCACACGGTGCCCGGCTCGACCGATTCGGACAAGCGCGCCATGCAGCGCACCTTGCCGTGCGCCGACTCCAGCCAGATCCAATCGCCGTCGCCGAAGCCGCTGACCATGGCGGTCCGGGGATTCACGAACAGGTAGTTGTGGGTATGGATCTGGCGCAGCCAGGCGTTCTGGCTGTCCCAGGAATGGTACATGGCCATGGGCCGCTGGGTGATGGCGTTCAGCGGGTAGTCGGCGGTATTGACCAGCTGCGATTCCAGCGGCTCGTGGTAGAAGGGCAGCGGATCGAAATAGGTCGCCACGCGCTTGCGCAGCCGCTCCGGCGGCTGCTTGCCGGCGCGTTTCCCCTCGGCGGCCAGGCGGAACTTCTGCAACACCTCGGAATACAGGTGCAGAGTGATGGGCTCGGCATAGCGCGTCATGCCGTGCGCCCGCGCCCATTCCAGGTAACCCTGGTTCCAGTTGCGCATGTACTGGTAGGACTTGGGCAGTTCGTAGTGGAAGTAGCAGTTGTTCTTGGCGTACATCTCCCACTGGCGCGGATTGGGCTCGCCGCGCAGAAATTTCTCACCGCCCTTGCCGCGCCAGCCGGCGAGGAACCCTATTCCCGAGCCCGGCGAGGTCTCGTAGTTGATCACCAGATCCGGATAGCTGCTGAACTTCCGGCTGCCGTCGTCGCGCACGAAGGCCGGCAGCTTGAGGCGCGAACCCAGCTCCACCAGCACTTCCTGGAAGGGTTTGCACTCGCCCTTGGGCGGCACCACCGGGATGCGCACCGAGTCGACCGGGCCACTGAACTCGGAGATCGGTCGATCCAGCAAGGACATGGCGTCGTGCCGTTCCAGGTAGGTGGTATCCGGTAACACCAGGTCGGCAAAGGCCACGGTTTCGGACTGGAAGGCGTCGCACACCACCAGGAACGGGATCTTGTATTCGCCGTTTTCGTCCTTGTCCGCCAGCATCTCCCGCACCTTGGCGGTGTTCATGGAACTGTTCCAAGCCATATTGGCCATGAACAGCAGCAGGGTGTCGATACGGTAAGGATCGCCGCGCCAGGCGTTGGTGATGACGTTGTGCATCAGGCCATGCACCGACAGCGGGTACTCCCAGGAGAAGGCCTTGTCGATGCGTACCGGCTCGCCCCGTTCGTCGACGAACAGGTCATTCGGGTCGGCCGGCCACCCCAGCGGCATGCCGTTGAGCACTTCACCCGGCTTGACGTCCTCGGGGCCCTTGGGCGGCTTGGGGCAGGGCGGAATGGGCC
>JBFZDU010000182.1:0-3933 GCA_041307205.1 Gammaproteobacteria bacterium
CCGAGTACGACCTGCTGTGGTTCATCGCCAATTACGCGCCCGACCTGGAAGACTGGGAGCGCGACATCTTTCTCGCCGTGCGCGAAGAGTCCTTCTACTTCTACCCGGTGTTCGCCTGCCAGATCATGAACGAGGGCTGGGCCAGTTACTGGCACGCGCGGCTGTTGCGCGACGCGGCCTTTCTGCCGCAGCGGATTTATGTCGAGGCGATCAAGGCGCACTCGGACGTGGTACGGCCCTATGCCGGCGACGAGCACGTGGCGCTGCAGGTCAATCCCTATCACCTGGGCTTCAGCATGTGGGAGGAGATCGTGGAACGGCAGGGCCTGGACCAAGCGCGCCGGATCATGATGGCGGACGACGACTTCAGCTTCGTCCGCAACTACCTGTCCGAGGACCTGGCGGCCAAGCTGCAGCTGTTCCGCTACGCCGCCGACAGCAGCGGTCACATCAAGGTGCAGGAGCGCGACCTCGACGCGCTGCGCGAGACCCTCATCGCCAACAAGTTCAACTTCGGCGCGCCGCGCATCAGCGCCGACGCGGTGCAGAGCGACGGCACCCTGGTGCTGCGCCACGACCACCGCAGCGACGGCCGTGGCCTCGACCTGGCGCGCGCCCGCAAGGTACTGGGTTACGTACACAGCCTGTGGCGTCGCCCGGTGGTGCTGCACACCGTCAACGACCGCGAGCAGGAAGCGATCGTCACCGCCGGCGCGGCCGATGGCAGAGTCGTGTAGCTTGGGTTGCCGTGAACGGGGCGTCGCCAGCATCGCCCTCGCCCGCCGGGGGAGGGTCGAAAGAGGGAAGTGCGGAAACTTGATGAACCTCGCTTGACCGGGGTCATGGGCAGGCGCCCCCGGTGGTGGCACAAGAACGGGTCGCTTCCCGCGGATCGCACATGTCCAGTCCCCTGCCCCAGCTCGTCAACACCTTCGGCCAGGACCTGTTGCGCCGTTACGGGCAGCGGGTGCACAAGCTGGCGATCCACGCCGGCTTCACCTGCCCCAACCGCGACGGCAGCAAGGGGCGCGGCGGCTGCAGCTTCTGCAACAACGCCTCGTTCAGCCCCAACGCGCGCCGCCAGCCCGACATCGCCGCGCAGATCGCGGCCGGGCGCCGGGTGCTGGCCCGGCGCACCGGGGCGCAGCGCTTCATTGCCTACTTCCAGGCCTACACCAACACCTATGCAGAGGTCGCGACGCTGCGGCAGCTGTACGCGGCCGCGCTGGCCGAACCGGACGTGCTCGGCCTGTCGGTGGGCACCCGCCCCGACTGCGTGCCGCCGGCGGCGCTGGATCTACTGTGCGGCTACCGCGACGCGGGCCACGAGGTGTGGCTGGAGCTGGGATTGCAGTCGGCCTTCGACGCGACCCTGGCGCGGGTCAATCGCGGCCACGGCTGGGCCGAGTACCTGGCGGCGGTGCGCGCGGCGCGGCAACGCGGCCTCAAGGTCTGCACCCACCTGATCGTCGGGCTGCCGGGCGAGGGCCCGGACCACGCCCTGACCTCGCTGCAGCGGGTGCTGGAACACGGCGTGGACGGCCTCAAGCTGCATCCGCTGCATGTGGTCAGGGGCACCCGACTCGCCAATGAATGGCGGCACGGCGACTACCGGCCCTGGCCGCTCGCGGCTTATCTGGAGACCGCCGCCGACCTGGTCGAACATACCCCGCCCACGGTCGTTTATCACCGCCTCACCGGCACGGCCGCGCCCGAAATCCTGCTGGCGCCCGACTGGTGCCGGCACAAGTGGCGGGTGATCGACGGCATCGCCGCCACCCTGGTCCGCCGCGGCAGCCGCCAGGGCAGCGCGCTGCGGGCCCGGCCCTGACCCGGGCAGCGCCGCTCAGACCTTGGCGTGGCGCAACCGCAGGGCGTTGCCGATGACCGAGACCGAGCTGAAGCTCATGGCCAGCGCCGCAAGCATGGGCGAGAGTAGCAGCCCGAACGCCGGGTACAGGATGCCCGCCGCCACCGGCACGCCCAGGGCGTTGTAGACGAAGGCGAAGAACAGGTTCTGGCGGATGTTGCGCATCACCGCGGTGCTCAGCCGCGCGCCCGCAGGATGCCGCGCAGGTCGCCCTTCACCAGGGTCACCCCGGCGCTCTCCATGGCGATGTCGGCCCCCGTCCCCATGGCGATGCCGACGTCGGCCTGGGCCAGCGCCGGCGCGTCGTTGATGCCGTCGCCCGCCATGGCCACGACCCGTCCCTCGGCCTGGAGCTGTCTGACGATCTCGCCCTTGCGCTCGGGAAGCACGTCCGCCTCGAAGCGGCGCCGATGAGCCGGTCGCCGGCTTGCTTGGTCACCGGGATCCGCTCGCCGGTGACCATGGACTCGTCCACCACGCTGCTGCCTTCGGTCACCACGCCATCGACCGGGATCTTCTCGCCCGGGCGTACGCGCAGCGTGTCGCCGCGCTGGACCTGTTCCAGCGCGATGTCCTCCTCGCTGGCATTGTCGCGCACGATGCGGGCCGTCTTCGGGGCCAACCCCAGTAGCATCCGGATCGCGGCATTGGTGCGCGAGCGGGCGCGCAGCTCCAGCACCTGGCCCAGCAGCACCAGCGCGGTGATCACCGCGGCGGCCTCGAAGTACACCGGCACCGTCCCGTCGGCATGGCGCATCACGCCCGGGAACACACCCGGCAGCAACAGGGCGACGACGCTGTAGCTCCAGGCCACGGCGACGCCCAAGCCGATCAGGGTGAACATGTTCAGGTTCCAGGTCACCACCGACTGCCAGCCGCGCACGAAGAACGGCCAGCCGCCCCACAGCACCACCGGGGTGGCCAGCAAGAATTCGATCGACTGGACCCTGGACATGGAGAGGCTGGCTGGGAGCCACCCAGGCGCGGCGTCGGTGATCATCGCGAGCAGGAAGACCGGCAGCGCCAGCGCCGCGCTGACCCGGAAGCGCCGGCGCATGTCGGCGAGCTCCGGGTTCTCCGCTTCGGCTACGGCCGTGCGCGGCTCCAATGCCATGCCGCACTCGGGGCAGTGGCCGGGGTGGTCCTGCACTGTCTCGGGGTGCATCGGGCAGGTGTATTGCGTCCGGCGCGGGTTGGGCAGAGGGTCGACCGGTTCGAGCGCCATACCGCACAGCGGACATATCCCCGGTCCGGGTTGCCGGACCTCGGGGTGCATCGGGCAGGTGAAACCGCCGCTCAGCGGCCGTTGCGCAGCGGCCGGCTGACAGTGGTCGCAGGCCGGCGGGGCCGCCTGCAGGTAACGCGCCGGCGCGTCGGCGAACTGCTGCTGGCAGGATTGGCTGCAAAAGCGGTACTCGACACCGGCGTGCGAGTAACGCCACCGGCTGTCGGCACCCACCTGCATGCCGCACACGGGGTCCACGCCACCCCCGCCGGGCACCGGCCGCTGCGGTCGCTGTGCCTGACCCATGCTCACCGCCTCCGCCGCAACCGGGGCGGGCCCGGTTCGCGGCCCCCGCCCCGTCCCGGTACCGCTACCTGGCCTGCTGCAGCTCGACCAGCTGCCGGAGCAGGGCCTCGATGTTGGCCAGGTGCTGCTGCATGACCTGCATGTGCTGCTGCATCATCTCCTGACGCTGCGCCATCAGCTCGGGGTTCAGCATGCCGCCCTGCCGCATCATCATGGGCATCTGGCCCTGCTGCGGACCCTGGCCATAGGGCGCCCCGCCCTGCTGCGGAGCCTGGCCGTAGGGCATACCACCCTGCTGACCCATGGGCATGCGTCCCTGACCGTACGGCGGCATGGGCATCTGGCCCGGTTGAGGTCCCGGTCCGTAAGGCACCTGGCCCTGCGGTTCCATCGGCATACCGCCCTCGGCACCGGGCGGCATGGGCTGGCCGTCCTGCTGTCCCTGCCCCAGCATCCAGGCGCGGCGCCGCGGCATCATCGGCATGCTGCCGTCGGCGCCCTGCCAGCCGGGCATGCCCTGCTGTTGCCAGTG
>JBFZDU010000183.1:0-8291 GCA_041307205.1 Gammaproteobacteria bacterium
TGGTGCTCGGCCGGGTGGCGGCCACACCGGCCATACTATTGCCGGGCACACCGCTTGCCTGCCTGTGCGCCTACGACTTGATCGCCGGGCGCCTGCTGCGCCGCCTGGCCGGGCGCCAAACCCTTATGCCTTATCATCGCTGCAACATGCCACTGGCGCGCAAGCTGGTGTCGCGCATCGGCCGCCTGGAGCTGGCCCGGGTGCGGATTGTGGGTGACAGCGCGGAGCCGGTCGCGACCGCGGAGGGCCGGGTGCTGGCCAGCGCGGTGTACGCCGACGGGTTCGTCCTGATCCCCGAACAAAGCGAAGGCTATGCCGCGGGCACCGAGGTCGAGGTGCATCGGTACGACGATTACGACTGACGGCGAACGGAGGCGATAGGTGATTGATGCGAACACCCTGGCGGCACGGCGCAGTGCCGCCAGCCAAAGGCAGTTCCTGGACGTGGTCACCGCTGAGGAAGCCCTGCAGAAATTTCAAGATGCGCTGCGGCCAGCGCCGCTGGGCAGCGAACGGGTTCCGCTGGGCCGGGCGCTCGGGCGGGTGGTGGCGGAGGACATCGCTTCGCCTGTGGACGTCCCCGGCTTCGATCGCGCCAATGTCGATGGCTTTGCGTTGCGCGCCCAGGACACGGTCGGTGCCCGCGAGGACGCACCGCGCCAGCTGGATCTGACCGACGAGGTATTGACCCCGGGTCGCGTGCCGGTCACCAGCGTGACCGCTGGCCTGGCTACTGTCATAGCCACAGGCGGTATCCTGCCGCGCGGTGCGGATGCCGTGATGCTGGTCGAGGACACGGAGTTGGTCGAACAGGACGGTGTCCAAAGGGTGCGGCTGAGCCAGGCGGTGCCCGCCGGCAGCTTCATCACCTTTGCCGGGACCGATATCGGTCGCGGCGAGACGGTGCTGCGTGCCGGGCAATTGTTGACTTCGCGCGAGATCGGCCTGCTCGCCGCCGTGGGCTTGGCCGAAGTCCCGGTGTATCGGCGCCCGCGGGTGGCGGTGATCTCGACCGGCGACGAATTGGTGCAGCCCGGCGAGACGCCCGGTCCCGGTGGGGTCTACGATTCGAACGCCGCGATCGTCGCGGCGGCGGTCGAAGAACTGGGATGCGACGCGGTGCGCCTGGGCGCGGTGCCGGATGAGCATGCGGTCCAGACGGCGCTGCTGGCCAGGGCGCTGGAGTTGGACGCGGTGATCCTCTCCGGGGGCACTTCGAAAGGCGCCGGCGATCTGTCCTACGAGGTGGTGAGCGCCCTGTCCGACCCCGGGATCGTCGTGCATGGCGTGGCCATCAAGCCCGGTAAGCCGCTGTGCCTGGCGGTGAGCGGGCGCAAGCCGGTGGTGATCCTGCCGGGTTTTCCCACCTCGGCGATTTTCACCTTCCACCAGTTCGTCGCCCCGATGCTGCGCCAACTGGCCGGCATGCCCGCAGCGACCCAGGAGCAGGTTCAGGCGCAGCTGCCGTTGAAGATCAGTTCGGAGCGCGGCCGAACCGAGTTCTTGATGGTGGGCCTGCTGCGCACGGCAGACGGCTACGCCGCATACCCGATGGGCAAGCATTCGGGGGCGGTCACGGCCTTCAGCAACGCCGACGGTTTCATCCGTATCGCGGCCCAGACCGAGCAACTCCCCGCCGGCACGCCCGTGACGGTGCATCTGCTGTCGCGCCATTTGGCGCCGGCCGACTTGGTGGTCATAGGTTCGCACTGTGTCGGCTTGGATCACCTGTTGCGCCATCTGCAGCGGGCCGGGTTTAGCACCAAGTCCATGCACGTCGGCAGCCAGGGCGGCCTCGCCGCCGTCCGTCGCGGCGAATGCTATCTCGCCGGTATCCATTTGCTGGATCCGGCAACCGGCGAATACAACCGTCCCTACCTGACTGAAGGCATGCGCCTGCTGCCCGGTTATCGGCGCATGCAGGGCGTCGTGTTCCGGCGGAATGACGCACGTTTCCAGGGAGCGGTGGAGGCGCAGGACGCGGTGGCTGCCGCGCTGGCGGATCCCGACTGTATCCTGGTCAACCGCAACGCCGGCAGCGGTACGCGGGTGCTGATCGACGGTCTGCTCGACGGTCGGCAGCCGCCGGGCTATGCCGTGCAGACCAAGTCGCACAATGCCGTGGCATCCGCCGTGGCCCAGGGGCGGGCTGACTGGGGGGTGGCCATAGCGACCGTGGCGCGGCTCTATGACCTGGCATTCCTTCCGCTGCAGGCCGAGCACTATGATTTCGCGGTTCCTGAAGCGCGCTGGGACCGACCGGCCGTGCAGCGTTTCGCCGCCTTGCTGGAGCAGCCGGCGATACGGGAGGAACTGGCCACGCTGGGCTTCCAGTGCTGAGCAGCGGCCGCGTACCGGTCGTCGCAAGGCCCAAAATTAAAGTTAGTTCTAGAATGAAAAAAGATATACAACTAATTGATATTGAACAATTAACATCTGGCTTTTTGCGCCTGAATCGGTACCGTCTGCGACACGTCAGCTTTCGCGGCGGCTGGTGCCCGGAGATCTGCCGCGAGCGTCTTGAGGGGTTGAGTGCGGTCTCCGTATTGCCCTACGACCCGGTACGCGATTGTCTGGTGCTGGTCGAACAGTTCCGGGTCGGGGCCATGGAATCGGCGCAGGGGGCCTGGCTGCTGGAGACCATCGGTGGCTACCGTGCCCCGCAGGAATCGGCCGAGGCGGTGGCGCGCCGCGAAGCGCTGGAAGAGGCCGGCTGCGAGCTGCTGGAACTGCTGCCGATCTGCGAGTTCTATGTCAGCCCCGGCGTGTCCAGCGAGCGTATCCAGTTGTTCTGTGCCCGGGTCGATGCCGCAGGGGTCGGTGGCGTACACGGCCTGGCCCACGAGGGCGAGGAAATCCGCGTCGAGGTCATTCCGGCGGACCAGGCCTTGGCGCAACTGTACCGCCGGGTCAACTCCACCAGCGCCATCATCGCCCTGCAGTGGTTCGCGGCCGAGCGCGACAACTTGCGTCGCCGCTGGGGTGGGAACTGAACCCAGCGCTCAATCGACTTCGGTCACCCGCAGCTGCAAGTCCAGGTCGCTGTCGCGGCGGGTGCTCGCGTGGCGTCCCAGGCCGCTGTCCCGTCGCTCCACCGCTCCGGTACTGCCGCCCAGGTCGATCCATTCGCCGAGTCGGCCCGCCACCGTGGCACCGGCACGCTGCACAGCGAAGGCCTGGTTGACCGCTGGCCGGTCGGCATGCTGCTGGATAGCCAGGGTCACGGAGTCGCCATGCACCTGCGGCACGACGTAAAATCCGCTGGTCGTATTGCGGTAATTGGTACGCTCGTGGATCACGGGGATGGGTCCGATCACCGCGATCGCGGTGTCCCGTACCGGCACTTCAGCGCCGACCATGATGTAGGCGGCATGCCCCTCCAGGGTCTGGACGCGTTGAGCGATATCGGCGCGGCGGCTGGTTTGGGCGGCGTGCAACCGCGCCGTCACGCCGGTGTGGCGCGGGTTTCCAAGGGAGATCCCGCCCGAATCCGTACCCAGGCGCGCATCCAGATTTGCCCCGCTGCTGCTGATCGCGCCTTGCCAGTTGCGCCGTACTTCGATCAGCAGGCGCCGCGGCGGGCGATCAAGTTCCGCCAGCAGCGCGCGGATCTCGGCCAGTTGGACCTCGTCCGCCTTGACGATCAACCGGCCGCCCAAGGCCGTGACCGTGCTGCCAGGCCCCGCCAAGGGCTTTATTATAGGCAACAGCTCGGTGGCGGGGCGAGAGCGCAGCGGCATGATCTCGATGCGCTCCGCCGCAACGGCGGCACCGGTCATCACGATAGCGGCCAGCAGGCCAAGCAGTCGGGTCTTCGCCGTCATGGATGTCATCGCTCCTCTGTAGGGCCGCCCCGGCCCGCTTTCCCGACCAGCGCCGCCCGCCGTCGCTGCCGGGCAGTCCAGCTGGCCACGCGATCTCACTCACAGGCTCAAGCGACGCAGGTCGGGGTGGTTCTCGGCCCGCTCCCAAAGGTCGGCGAAGCGTGCGGCCAGGAGTCGCGCCTCGCTCGGTGGCTCGGCATGGGTGTGCCAGGCGCGCGCCTGCGGGGTGGCCCGGTACAAATAGTAGCGGTCGTCGAGCAGTACGTACGACTCGGGCAGTTCGCGGTCCTGGCGACCGGCGAGGCGCAGGCTGCAGCGGCTCGGCAGGCGATCGACCAGCGCCGGTAGCCGGGTCAGGTCGCCGCGAATGCCCGCCGTGTCCTGAACACAGATGGCGACCTGGGCGCGGCTGTGCCCGAGCAGCAGGGTGCGCAGCGCCTCCACGACCGCGGGATCGTCCCATAGCGCCGGCTCCAGGCGGGGCACCAGGGCCTTGAGCCCCAGCCGGGTCTGCGTCAACAGGCTCAGCAGTGCGGTCCGCACCGCCGCACGGTCGGCCAGGCGCGGCTCGATTCTGGGTGGTTCGATCATGCCTGGAGCCGCCGACGCATGCAGCGATGAGGAATGCCCGCTTCGACAAATACCTCCCCTTCGGCCGTGAAGCCCTGGCGCTGGTAAAAGTCGACGGCTGCGGTCTGGGCGTGCAGAAACACCTCGCTCAAGCCGGCTCGCTCGGCGGTCTGCAGCAGCCGCAGCAGCAGCGCCCGACCGATGCCGCGACCGCGCCAGTCGGCCAGCACGGCCATGCGCCCGATCTGCCCGCCGGGCAACAGGCGTGCCGTGCCGATGGGCTGCCCGGCACGATCGCGCGCGAGCAGGTGCCGGGCCGCGGCATCCTGGTCGTCCAGTTCCAGGTCTGGCGGCACGCCTTGTTCCCGCACGAAGACCGCGAGCCGCACGGCGAGCAGGTCGACCGCATCCGCGGCCCAGTCGGCAGAATGCAGTTGCCAGTCCGGTTCACTCATTCGGGAACACCAGGAAGCCCGCGTTATAGAGCTGGGTCAGCACCTGCAGACAGTCGGGCTGCTCCAGCCATTCAGCAAGGTATCCGAAGTGTAGTTCGCGCTCGTGGGCCACGGCCTTGACGAAGCCCCTCGATAGTTCGGGAAGATCGAATTCGCGGCCGTTCATGAACAGCGTGAGACGATCCGGTTCGATGGCAGCGAAAGCGGCCCGACTGTAGGGGTGGCGGTGCAGGCTGCCGCGGCTGCGCAAGGCCTCGCGAAAGTCCGTCGGCGCCAACGCCTGGTCCGGCGGCTCGGGCGCGAGATGCGGTTTGACCTCGGTCGCGAACCGGCCGAACCAGCGTCGTCGCTCCGGGATTTCGACGTGCAAGAGTTGCGCGAGGGTGGCGTCGACTGCGTCCAGGGTGGTGGCCGTGATCTCGGCGCTGAAGGTCTGGGGTGCCGCCGACGGGTCGCGGAAGTGGGCGTCGCCCGGGGTGCGTTCGAGCAGGTGTTCGCCCCAGGCGCCGAGCAGTTCGCGCAGCGCCGGGGCGCGGTAACCGACCGAACAAGTCACGCAGGGGCCTTCGGCCATGCCCCAGTGGGCAACGCCGGGCGGCAGATAGAGGAGGTCGCCAGGTTCTAGCACCCACTCCTGTTCTGGCTCGAAGCGCGACAGGATCTTCAGCTCAGTGTCGTCGCGCAACGGTATCCCGTCCTGGGGCCGGGTGTCGATCTGCCACCGCCGCCTGCCCTGGGCCTGGATCAGGAAGACGTCGTACTGGTCGAGGTGCGGGCCCACCGAGCCTTGGTCGGCGGCGTAGCTGATCATGATGTCGTCGACCCGCCAGTCCGGGAGGAACCGGAAGGCGTCAAGCAGGCGCGCCACCTCGGGCAGGTGCTTGTCCACGTCCTGCACCAGCAGAGTCCAGTGACTGTCTGGCAGGGCCGTGAAGTCGTCCTCGGCGAAGGGGCCGTGCCGCAGCTCCCAGGGCTGGGTGCCGTGTTCCAGCACCATGCGCGACTCGACCTCGGGTTCGCAGGCCAGCCCGGCCAGTTCGTCCGGTCCAATCGGGCAGCGAAAATCCGGCAGCGCGCGGCGCATCAACAGTGGCCGGCGCTGCCAGAAAAGGCGCAGAAAGCTGGCGGCCTGAACGCCCTCGGGGAACTGGAGTTTCAGCATGTTGGTGCAGTGCTCGGATCAGGTTCGCCGACAGTTTAACCCGTGCCGTGCGGCGCAACGGGCGGCCCGTTCAGCCGTGGCGCGGTGGTTCAGGCGTTACCGGGGTCGCTGTCAACGGCAGCATCGACGGTGCGGGAATGACGCAAAGCCGGCGGCGCGCGGCTAACAGTCCAGCCGTCATGACCAGTAGGGTGCCGACCAGCGTGGTCGCACTCAGGCGTTCGTCCCAGAACAGCCAGCCGAGCAGGGCGGCGAAGACCACGGAGAAATAGGTGAAAGGGGCGAGGCGGCCGGCCGGTGCGGCGGCGAAGCCACGGGTCAGCAGCACTTGTCCGCCGGTCGCTATGGCGCCGAGTGCGAGCAGCCAGGGCCACAGCGCCGTGGGTGGCGTGCGCCAGGCCCAAAGCAGGGGAATGCTCGACACCAGGGTGGCAATCAGCGCGAAGTAAAAGACGATGCGGCCGGCCGGCTCGCTGCGCGACAGGCGCCTTACCGCGACCTTGGCAACAGCGGCGAACAGTCCGCCGAGCAGGGCGACGGCTGCGGCCGGTGCCAGGCCGGCGAAGTCGGGCGTGAGGATGACCGTGACCCCGGCAAAGCCGATGACCACCGCCACCGCCACCAGCAAAGTAACGGCTTCACCCAGCCAGAACAGCGCGACCAGCGGGATGAACAGGGGTGCACTGAGCTTGAGCAGCATGGCCTCGGCCAGGGGCATGTGGGCGAGGGCGTAGAACAGACAGTACATGGCTCCCAGGCCCGCCAACCCGCGCAGCAGGTGCAGATGGGGAACCCGCGTCGCCAGATTGCGGCGCGCCTGCGGCAGCAGCACCGGGGCCAGCAAAACCAGCCCGACCAGGTTGCGGCAAAACACCAACATTTCGTTGTCCAGCGACCCGGACAGGTGGCGGACAGTCGCCCCCATGGCGGCGAACAGGAACTCGGCTCCCAGGATCAGGATGGCGCCTGGCAGTAATGATGGCATGGGTTAGGAGTATCCATCGGAGTTGTGCGGGCATTTCACGCGGCGGCCGCGTCATCGCCATGGTAGCAACCTAAGGCAAGCGCCTTGCGGCTTGGGTCTCGTCCTGAAAAGATTGCTATTTAAAAACGCGCACATACTGTATAGACTGTAGGCGATTTATGTAGAGGTCACTTATCCCGGTCTGGTGTTTCCAGCCACAAACACGGCCTTCGGGGCTGGTCGCGCTACCTGCATGGTGACTTCGTGGCGCGCCCGCCGGTGAAGCGTTCGACGGGATCTGTGTCCCGATGATCAACCGACAGTATCGTCAGTACAAGGGGAAAAATATGTTCGAGATTTTTGGTAGCAAGAAGCTTGTGGCCGTCGCTGCGCCGGTCAGTCTGGCCGTTGGGTTGGCGTTGGGCGTGACCAATGTCCAGGCCGGTCGTCTGACCGATTCCGCGGGCGGCGCCGTGACCAACAGCTATGCCGAGTGCTGGGAGGCCGCTGGCGGCACCGACGCGGCGTTTGAGGTCTGCGGCGACGTGGCCGAGGTGCCCGAAGCCGTCGCGCCGGTGGTTCGTGAAGAGCCGGCACCCGTGGTCGTCAGTGATCTCATGATCAATGTGACTGCCGATAACTTCGAGTTCGACAGGGCCGAGCTGAAGCCGGCCATGATGAGCGCGCTGGATGATGTGGCGGCCAAGGTGAAGGCGCACGGGGGTGGTGCCCAACTCCACGTGATTGGCCACACCGACAGCACGGGTCCCGAATCGTACAACCAGGGCCTGTCCGAGCGGCGTGCCCAGTCGGCTGCCAACTACCTGATCGACCAGGGTGTCTCTGCTGACCGCATCACCACCAGTGGCATGGGCGAGAGCCAGCCAGTGGCTGACAACAGTACCCGCGAGGGTCGCGCCCAGAACCGCCGCTTTGAGGTCAAGAACCGCTGATAAGCTGGTTTCTCAACCCCGGTAACAAAGAAAGCCGCGCAAAAGCGCGGCTTTCTTTATCGTGCGGCCGCAATTCAAGTCGCGACCCACTACCCGGCGCGGGTCGTCAGACGTCGCGCGCCTGTTGAGTGGCGTTGCCCGTGTAGCCCGTCGGCAGCAATGCCTTGAGGGCTGCTTTGGCGGTATCGGGCAGCGCCAGGGTGTCAATAAAGGTGCGCAGGCCGTGCTCGTCTATCCGCTGTCCGCGGGTAAGTTCCTTGAGCTTCTCGTACGGCTTGTCGATGCCATAGCGCCGCATCACTGTCTGAATCGGCTCCGCCAGCACTTCCCAGTTGACGAGCAGGTCTGCACTCAATCGGCTCT
>JBFZDU010000184.1:0-8245 GCA_041307205.1 Gammaproteobacteria bacterium
CCTCGATCCGGTGCGTGAACGCCTGCTGAGCGGCCCTCGCCGCCCGCCGACCCATAGCAGCGCCCTGCTGCACCTGCTGCTGAATCAGGTGGTCGACGACCTGTTGACGCTGCGCGATCCGCTGTCGCAGCGCCTGGGCGAACTCCAGGACCGGCTGCTCGATCCCGTTGACCCGTTCGACGACTGGCGGCCGCTGATGCGCCTGCGCAGCCGCTTGCGCTGGTTGTCCGGGCGCATGGAGGCCCAGCGCACCGTATTGGCCGAGTGGCGCCAGCAAACGGTGCTTGAGATCGACGAGGGCATGGCAATCCGGTTCAACGACCTGGAGGAGCACATCGGGCGGGTGCAGCACCAGGCCGACGTCCTGCAGCACGATATCGACGGCATGGTGAACATCCACTTTGCCGCCAGCAGTCAGAACACCAACCGGGTGATGCAGTTACTGACGGTCATCTCGGCGATCTTCCTGCCCCTGAACCTGATCGCCGGCATCTTCGGCATGAACTTCGACGCCATGCCACTGCTGCACCTGCCCTGGGCCGGATGGGGCATGATCGCGGCCATGGTCCTGGTCGGGGTGTTGCTGCTGTGGTGGTTCCGCCGCCGCCGCTGGATGTGACACGTCCGGCCTCAAGTGGCGGGTGGCGGGCGCCGCATTGGCGCGGGTACGCTGCTCCAGACGCTTGGCGAACTCGGCCATGACGCGGCGGAACACGGTCTCGCCCAGCACCTGGTCCTCCACCCCGGCATCGATGCTGGGATTGTCGTTGACCTCGATCACCAGCACGCCCTGTTCGGTCTCTTTCAGGTCGACGCCGTACAGGCCGTCACCGATCTGGCGGGCGGCGCGCAAGGCCGTCTGGACCACCCGCTTGGGGGCCTGGTCGACCGGGGTGCAGTCGGCGTTGCCGGTCTTGGCGTCGCCCTTGGCGCTGTGGTTATAGATTTGCCAGTGGCCCTGCGACATGTGATAGCGACAGGCGAACAAGGCTTCGCCACCCAGGATGCCGATGCGCCAGTCGAAAGTGGTGTAGGTATAGGCCTGCGCCAGCAGTAACTCGGACTGCTTGAACATGCGCCGGGCCCGGTCTTCCAGTTCGGCCCGATCGCTGACCTTGAACACCCCGGTCGAGAAGGCTCCGTCGGGCATCTTAAGCACCATCGGGTAGCCGAGTTCGGCCTCGGCGCGGTCCAGTTCGTCTTTGCCCATTACGACGCTCTTGGGCGTGGCGATACGCTCGCGCGCCAGCAACTCCGCAAGGTAGATCTTGTTGGTGCAGCGTAGGATCGAGTCGGGGTCGTCGATCACCACCAGGCCTTCGGCCGCGGCCTTGCGGGCGAAGCGGTAGGTGTAATGGTTGACGTTGGTGGTCTCGCGGATGAACAGCGCGTCGTACTCGGCGATCCGCCCGTAATCTTTGCGGGTGATCAGCTCCGCATCTATCCCCTCCTTTTTCGCGGCGCGGATGAAGGCCGCCAGGGCTCGCCGGTTCGACGGTGGCATGGCGTCGTTGGGGTCGTGCAGGATGGCCATGTCGTAGCGCGCCGAGCGGCGCCCGCGCGGCCGTTGCCAGCGGCGCCGCAGGTAATTCTCCATGGCCGCGAAAAATGCCGGCTCCTGGGTCTTCTGCAGCGACCGCAGACCCACGGCGCGCAGTGCCGCGATATGCCAGCCGCTGCCGCCGCGCTTCAGATCGACCCGCAGCAGCGGCGCACGAAAGGCCTCGAACAGCGAGCGCGCCAGCGGGCGCAGCTCCGCCACTTCGCATTCACCGAAAAACAGCGTCACCTCGAATCTGGTGGTCTCGATCCCACCCTGCGGGCGCCGCAGGATCTTCTCGACGCGCTTGTCCAGGTCTTCCAGGTCGGTGCCGTACAGGGCCTTGCGGCTGAGGTCCTGCAGGGTGCGTACCGAGGGGATCACCTTGTGACCGCGCGCCTCCGCCAGCAACGAGGCGTAATAGCCGGGGCTGTGGTACTGGGTGTCGCGGCACAGATTGACCACGCGCAGGCCGCGCCGGTCGGACCACTCCGGGTCGGTCAGGTAACTGCGCACCGGCACCACCCGGTATTCGGGATAGTGGTCCTTCCAGTGGCTGGCCTCGTCGACCAGCAGGATGTGCTCGGACATGGTTCAGCGTTCTCCTACGCGGGCGCCTTCAAAGCGTGGCCGACACCAGGACAGCGGCCTGCAGGCCGCGCCGGCCATAGCGGGTCATGCGGTCGAATTTTTCACGACCGATCGGCATGTTGAAGGAATCGGCCGGCACTTCGCCATCCTCCACGTCGAAATAGGGGTCGTGTGCATAGACGAAGTGTTCGTCGAAGCCGTTGATGACCACCCAGTGCGGCGATTTCTCGCCGTAGATCTGCCAGGAACTGATCAGCACGATCGGCACCGCGCCGGCGCGGAAGCTGGTTTCCATTTCGGCGACACTCATGCCGCGGTAATGGACCGGGATGCCACGCGCCATGATCTCGGCCTCCATGTCGGCCTGCACCAAGGTCATGACTTCCTTTTTCTCGGCATCGCGAACCGAGTCGATCATCTGCACGCCGGGGTCGCTGACTATGACCTCCACCCCGAAGCCGCGGCGGTGCGCCGCCAACGCCAGGCCGAAGGGACCGCAACCACCGTGGCCCGAGGTCATGAAGATGGTGGTGGCCTCGCGCCACAGCCGCAGTTCCAGGGTGCGGTCGGGCTCCAGCGCGGGGTCCAGCGCCTTCATGGCCATGATCAGGGTGGCCGGGCCGCAGGTGAATTCCAGGGTCTGGCGGTAATAGGGTACGCGCGCCAGCTGCGGTTTGAGCCGCGCGTCGATCGCCTTTTCGTAGCGCCAGGCATCCATGTGGTCGGCGTAGTAATCGGCGTACTCGCCGAACCGCCGGTAACCCTTGGCCTCGAACAGCCCGATCGAGGCGGTGTTGTCCTTGCGCACTTCCAGTCGCATCCAGGCGCGCTCCCGCCGCCAGGCCTCGGCCTCGGCCGCCTCGACCAGCACCCGCCCGACCCCGCGGCCACGCGCCGCCGGATCGACGGCGATCGAATACAGGCGCGCCGTCGAGGTGCCGCGGCTGAACAGCAGCACCACGTCGCCCAGCACCGTGCCGTCGGCCGTTTCGGCCACCAGTACCGCCGCGTTGGCACGGGTCAGCAAATGCCGAAACTGGCGGCGCGAGATGCGGTCTTCGGGCTGGAAGCTGGCGGCCTCCAGTGCCACCAGGGCGCCGAGATCCGCCGCCACCGCACTGCGCGTGGTCAGTGACGGTCCGGCGCACTGCGGGTTGTTGGCGGTGGTGGGCTTCATGGGTAGTGGTCTGCAAGCGGCGGTGACGCGGCGCGGTCTGTCTGGGTCGTGACTAAGATAACAGCCAAAGAGGTGCCGGGTGCCTGGCCGTTGGCGCAATCTTAATGTAGTCCGGGGCCGGCGAGGCTGTGCCCGATCCGGCTTGGGTATTCGGCGCTGCTGGCCGCCCCGCTGGAGCCGCGGCGTCCGGTTGCTGGTTTCGCCAGCGCAGACTAGGCCCGGGCAGGCTTGTGTTCCGCCCCGTTTCGGCCCGATAGTGTCGCGATCGTCGCTAGCCGCATGCACCCCATGGACCCAGCCGCCCAACAACCGAGTCGCGCCTACGCGGTGCTGCTCGGACAGCATCTCAATCTGCGCCCGCTGCTGCGTGCCGAAGTGCTGGCGACCAGCCCGCTGACCCTGGCCGTGGCGGGAGGTGGACAGGCCGTGCTGTTCCGCTTCGGCGTGGTGGTGTTCCTGGATGCCTCGCCCGTGGCGCAGACGGCGTTCCTGGAACTGTTGGCAGGGCTGGTTGAGGAGCCGGTCGCGGAGGTCGCCACCGAGTCGCTGGATATCCTGGTCCGCCCCGACGCACCCGAGGGGATCATGGATGGCGTGTTGGGTGTGGCCGACGACAGCCTGGCGACCCGCCAGGTGGTTGCCGACATCCTGGCCAAGAGCCTGGTGCTGGAACAGTACGAGCAGCGCCTGGCGCGCAGCTTCGACCGGATCGAACCCCTGGCCGAACGGCTGCGCCGCGGTCGGCACGGGGTGCGCCGCGCCCGCGAACTGGTGCAGCACATTGGCGAGGTACTGCAGATCCAGCACCGCATGGTGGGCCGCGCCGAGGTCGGCGAGAAGCCCGACCTGCTGTGGGAGCGCACCGACCTTGATCGGCTCTACAAGCGCCTGGCGCAGGAGTACGAGATCCATGACCGGCAGCTGGCGCTGGAGCGCAAGCTGCGCCTGATCAGCGAAACGGCCCAGACCCTGCTGGACATGCTGCAGACCCAGCGCACGCTGCGCGTGGAGTGGTACATCGTGATCCTGATCGTGGTCGAGATCGTGCTCACGCTTTACGAACTGTTTCTGCACTGATGCCGGTCCGCGCCGCGGCGCACCCCCCGGCTGCCTTTAACGCAACCATCTGCTTGTTTTGACCAATGGAACACTGGACCGAGTACAGCCGCTTCTTCGTCGCCCTGCTGGTCATCATCGACCCTTTCATGGCGGTCCCGATGCTGCTCAGCTTTACCGCCCACTACGCCGACGACGAGCGGCGCCGCGTGGTGCGCCTGGCCACGCTGACCGTTGGCGGCGTGCTGGTGCTCTCGGCGCTGGCCGGCGAGACCCTGCTGACTTTGATGGGCACCAGCCTGGGTTCGTTCCGGGTCGGTGGCGGGATCGTGCTGTTCCTGATGGCCCTGGCGATGTTGCAGGCGGAGGTCGGACGCATGCGGGCGACGCCACAGGAGGAAAGCGACGCTGCCGGGCGCGCCTCGGTGGCGGTGGTGCCGCTCGCCATTCCACTGCTCGCCGGACCCGGCGCCATCAGCACGGTCATCATCGGCATGCACCGTTCCAGCGCGCCTTATCACGCGCTGGGGGTGCTGGGCGTCATCGTGCTGGTGTGCCTGGTGCTGTGGGTAGTGCTGCGATCGGCGCAGGCGATCGGCCGCCACCTCGGCGACATCGGGCTGAATATCCTCAACCGGGTGTTCGGCCTGATCCTCGCCGCCATCGCGGTCGAGGTGATCGCCAACGGGCTGCGCCAGTTGTTTCCGGTATTGGGTTGAAGATAGCGTCCGGCCGCTGGTCATCAAACGATCGGCGGTTCCTCGGGCATCTCGGGTAAGGGATCCGAGATGGTCGCCTGCATGGCCTCGATGTGCGCCTCGACGCGACTCGCCTGCTGCGTGCGGCCGATGTGGAACAGCGCCTCGCCGCCATAGACCAGGGGCAGGTTGATGCGGCCGATTAGCACCCCGGACAGCGGCGCGACCACCTGCGCCTCGGTCTCGCCGAAGGGATCGGAGATGATGCCGAGCACCTCGTCCTTCTGCACCGCCGCGCCCAGGCGCACCGCCGCGCGCAGGATGCCGCTCTGCTCGGCCCGCACCCAGCTGGTACTGCGCAGCACGGTCGCCGGTTTGGGCTCCTTCTTCGATGGCGGCAGCATGCCGAGCCGGCGCAGCACATTGGTCACGCCGCGTACGCCGATGCGGATCGACAGCTCGTCGAAGCGCAGCGCCTCGCCGGCCTCGTACACCATGACCGGGATGCCCTGCGCCGCGGCGGCCTTGCGCAGCGAACCCTCGAGCAGCCCAGAGTGCAGCAGCACCGGTGCGCCGAAGCTGCTCGCCAGCGGTCGCAGCACGGGGTTGTCGAGATCGGCGCGGATCTGCGGCAGATTGTCGCGGTGCACGGCCGCGGTGTGCAGATCTATGCCGACGTCGGCCTGCGCCACCACCTGGTGAAAGAACACATGCCCCAGGCGGCTGGCCAGCGAGCCCTGTTCGGAGCCGGGCAGCGACCGGTTGAGGTCGCGGCGGTCGGGCAGATAGCGCGAACGGTTCTCGAAGCCGAACACGTTGACGATGGGCACGGCGATCAGTGTGCCCTGCAGGCGCTTCATCAGCGGCAGCCGCAGCAGCCGCCGGATGATCTCCACGCCATTGATCTCGTCGCCGTGTACTGCGGCGCAGACGAACGCCACCGGCCCGGCCTGGCGGCCGTGGATCACCTGCACCGGCAGGGTCACCGGGGTGTGGGTGTAGAGTTCGGACACCTCGATGGCCAGGGTCGCCCGGGTGCCGGGCTGGACCACCTGGCGGTCGATGACGAAGGGCGCAACCGGTCGGCTCATCCCTGGCCCCGGGTCCGCGTCTTGCCCGGCCGGGCGTTCTTCTCGACGAACGCGATCATCATGCCGGCAATGTCCTTGCCGGTGGCCCCCTCGATGCCTTCGAGTCCGGGCGACGAATTGACCTCCATCACCACCGGTCCATGATTGGCGCGCAGGATGTCCACCCCGGCCACGTTCAGACCCATGATGCCCGCGGCCCGCACCGCGGTGGAGCGTTCCTCGGGCGTTATCCGCACCAGTTCGGCGGTGCCGCCGCGGTGCAGGTTGGAGCGGAATTCGCCCTCCTTGCCCTGCCGCTTCATCGCCGCCACCACCTTGTCGCCGATCACGAAGCAACGGATGTCGCTGCCGCCGGCCTCCTTGATGAACTCTTGCACCAGGATGTTGGCGCGCAGCCCCATGAAGGCCTCGATCACGCTTTCCCCGGCCTTTTGGGTCTCGGCCAGCACCACACCTATGCCCTGGGTACCCTCCAGCAGCTTGATGACCATGGGGGCGCCGCCGACCATCTTCATCAGGTCCTGCACATCGTCCGGCGAGTGCGCGAAACCGGTCACCGGCAAGCCGATGCCCTTGCGTGCCAGCAGCTGCAGGGCGCGCAGCTTGTCGCGGGCGCGGGTGATGGCCACCGACTCGTTGAGCGGATAGACCCCCAGCATCTCGAACTGCCGCAGTACCGCGGTGCCGTAGAAGGTCACCGAGGCGCCGATCCGTGGGATCACCGCGTCGTAGCCGGCCAGGATCTCGCCCTTGTAGTGGATCTCGGGTTTGAGCGAGGTGATGTTCATATAGCAGCGCAGCACGTCGAACACCCGCACTTCGTGGCCGCGTGCCTTGGCCGCCTCGATCAGTCGGCTGGTCGAGTACAGGGTCCGGTCGCGCGACAGGATGGCGATCTTCATGCACTTCTCCAGGTGCTGTTCATGGCGCGGGTCGGGCGCTGCGGCCGGCCAGGTAGGAGACCGCCGGGTCCACCGTGTAGCGGCCCGCCAGGGCGGTGCGGCCCAGCAGCATGCGGAAACGCATGGTGTCGCGGTCGGTCAGCGTGAGTTCGATGTCCTGTTCGTGCCGGCCGATGAGCGCGCGGCTGCGGATGACGCAGCGCCGTTCGCGGTGTCCGCCCGAGTCCGCGACCAGGCGGCGGTCGACGAGCCGGGCCTCGCAGACGACCACGGCCGCAGCTTGCTGTTGCAGCGGGTGTACGCCGAAGCGGACGTATTCCTGGCCGCGGCGCCGGAAGGTCTCGACGAAGTAGGTGTGCAGACAGGAGGTCCGGGCGCCGGTGTCGACCTTGGCCTTGATGCGCCTTATCCCCAGATCCGGCAGCGCCACCCATTCCCGCCAGCCCAAGACGATCTTCTCCATCGTGGCCTCGTCGCTGCAAGTGGCGACCGGGACGCCGCTCAAGCCGGTGGCGCGTCGTCGTGACGCGGTTGCAGCGGCGGCTCGATGATCTGGTGCACGACCCGTTGCGGGAAGGGGATCTCGATGCCGGCCGCGCGAAACGCCTTGTCGATGGCAAACAGCAGGTCACTGCGCACGCTCAGCCGCTGGTCGACCTGACGGATGAAGCAGCGCAGCTCGAAATTCAGGCTGCTGTCGCCGAAATTCATGAACAGCACGCGCGGCGACAACACTCGCGGGTCGTTCTTCATCACCAGGGGATGATCATTGGCTGCCTGCAGCAGCAGCTCGCGCACCAGGTCGGTATCCGTGCCGTAGGCCACCCCGACCGGCACCTCGACCCGACCGAACGGATCGTTGAGCATCCAGTTGGTCACCTGGTTGCTGATCAACTCGGAGTTCGGCACCAGCACGTCGGCCCGCTCGAAGGTCTGGATCAGGGTGTAGCGGATGCTGACCTTCTTCACATAGCCCTGGGTGGCGCCGACCTGCACCCAGTCGCCGGGCCGTACCGGCCGCTCGAACAACAGGATCAGGCCGGAGATGAAATTGCTGACGATGTTCTGCAGGCCGAAACCTATGCCCACCGACAGCGCCCCGGCGATCAGCGCCACGTTGCTCAGCTCCAGGCCGGCCATGCTCAGGGTCAGCAGGATGGCGCTGGCAATGATCGCGTAGCTGGTCAGGG
>JBFZDU010000185.1:0-9577 GCA_041307205.1 Gammaproteobacteria bacterium
GTACGGGTGGCTCACCGGGCTGGTGCAGACCGACGTCAAGGGCGCGCTGATGTCGTCCACGACGGCTCAGCTCGGCCTGATGTTTGTTTGGTACGGACTGGGCTGGACCTCGCTGGCCGCCTGGCACATGGGCCTGCACGCCGTGTGGCGCGCCTACCAGTTTCTGCATGCGCCCAGCTTCATGCACCGGGTAAGCCGTCCGGTACGGCCCGTCCCGGCATGGCTGGCCCGCCGACCCGGCCTGTTCCACGCTGCCCAACAACGCTGGTGGCTGGATCCACTGGCCGACTGGCTGCTGACGCAGCCCACCCGCGCCCTGGCGAGGGACGTGCAACAGTTCGACCAGCAGGTCGTAAATCTGGCCCTGGGCCTCCCGACGCAGGCAAGCGCGCTTTCCTCCCTCGCCGAATTCGAAGCCTATAAGCACGGTTTGACCGAAAGCAGCGTGGCCGACATAACCCGGGGCAGGAGCATCGCCGGTCGTCTGCTGCACTGGATCGCAAGCATGCTGTACTGGTTCGAAGATCGCCTGGTGCTGCGGGGTGGGGGCGAAGGCCTGGTCGAGGCAATTCAGCGCGTCGGCCGCTACGCAAACCGCATCGAAACCCTGCTGAGCAAGCCGCGTTACCTGCTGCTTCTGATCATGGCGACTTTCGCGGTGATCCTTTGATGCACGACGCCGGGGTTGCGGGATCCGTCGCCTGGGACGCCAACAGCACGGCGAGCCCCAGCCACCACCCAAGGGTCCCGAACCGCGGCCACCGTACCCGGAGCATCCTGCGCCCATGATCCTCACCGAACTCCATTGGTCCGTCGACGCCGGCCTCCCCGTGCTCATGGCGCTGCAACTGTTGCCGCTGGGCGCTGCGATCGCGATGCTTGCAATGCGCGAAAGACCGCACCTGGCGCAACTGGGCGTGTTGGTGGCGGCCATCGAGTTGCTGTTGACGGTCTATCTGTACGCGATTTACGACCGAAGCAACCCCGCCATGCAATTCGCCGAGTGGCTGGACTTGCCTGGACCACTCGATTACCACGTCGCGGTCGACGGGGTGAGCGTTTTGTTCATCCTGCTCACCGCGCTCATCACCTTGCTGGTCACCGTGTACGCGCCCGTACGCGGCCTGCGCCCCACCGGGCAGTTCCTGACCTTGGTGTTCGCTGTGGAGGCGACCTTGATGGCCATGTTCACCACGCTGAACCTGATGTGGTTCGTCTTGCTGTCCATGGCGCAAGTGGGGCTGATCGGCGCGATCATGGGCCGCTGGGCCACGTCTCCGGAAAAGGAGACGACACTGACCCGTTACTTCCAGTTCATGGGCGTCTCCGTGCTATTGCTGTTCATCGGTACCTTGCTGATGGGGTGGGAACACATGCATCTCGAGCAGCGTGCCTGGACTTTCGACCTGTTCGACCTGCACGAGGGCAAGGTCGAACCCGCAATGCAATCGGTGGTCTTCTTCACCTTGTTTTACGGCCTGGCTATCCGCATTCCGCTGTTTCCGCTCCACGGCTGGCTGCCATTGGCAGTCGAGCATGGTGACATCGCCGTGGCCCCTACCCTGCTCCTCGGACTCAAGGTCGGCATCTACGGCTTGCTGCGCTTCGTCTTCCCGTTGCTTCCAGAGGCAGTGCAGCAATGGCACGCCTACGTGGCGGCTTTCGCGGTTGTGGGGATCTTCTACGCGGCACTGCTGGCAATGTTGCAGGAGAACCTGCGCCGCCTGCTCGCGTTCGCGGCGGTTTCGCATACCAGCATTCTGGTGCTGGGACTTTTCACCCTCGACCACTTGGCGTTCCAGGGCAGTGTGATGCTGTCGGTCACGTTCGGCCTGGCACTGGCCACTCTGATGCTCATAACTGGCCTGGTCTATCGCCGCACCCGCACTGCTCGGCTCAGCAAGCTCGGTGGCCTGTTCGACCATATCCCGTTCCTCGGCGCGGCCTTCCTAGTGGCCGGCCTCGCCATTATCGGAATGCCCGGCACCCCTGGTTTCGACGCCGTCCACCTGGTGTTGGAGGCTTCCATCGGTCGCTTCGGCGGACTAGTGACCATCGCCGCCGCCCTCGGCAACGTGGTCGCGGCCGGCTTCCTGCTATGGGCGTTTCAGCGCGCGTTCATGGCACCGCGCCAAACGACCGACCCTTATCCGAACATGCGACCGATCAGCCGGCGCGAGCTGCTGCTCTCCGGCATGATTGTCGCGGTGCTGCTCGGAGCCGGCTTCTATACCGAACCCTGGCTGGCACTCATCGACAAGCCGCTGGCGGAACTGAGTACCTTGTTCGATCAACCCGAACACTGAAACGGGGCGAAAGACCGTCCCGGGAACCAAGGAAAACCTTGCTGATGCCTGAGCCGAACGCAATCGCCACCGCGTGGCCGCTGTTGAGCCTGATGCTGCTCACGCCGCTGCTCGGCGTACTGCTCCTGTTGGTCTGGCCCAGGCCGGGCCAAGCCCGCTGGATCGCGCTCGGTGCCACCCTGGCCACGCTCTGCCAGGCAGTAATGATCCTGGTGCGCTTCGATAGCGCGCTGGCAAGCTTCCAACTGCTGGAGGAATCCGACTGGGTTCCGACCCTGGGCATCCGCTACCTGGTCGGGGTGGACGGGATGGCGGTCCTTTTCCTGCCATTGACCGCGGTGCTGTTCTGCGGCGTCATAGCGGCGTCATGGACCGGCGTGCGCAACATGCCTCGCCTGTATTTCTCATTACTGCTCCTGCTGCTGAGTGCCACCCTTGGCATTTTTTGCGCGCTGGACCTGGTGCTGTTCTTCCTGTTCTGGGAAATGACGCTCATCCCGGCCTACTTCCTGATCAGCCTGTGGGGACCCGGACCCCACCGCCGTTACGCCGCCATCAAGTACACCCTGTTCATGCTCGGCAGCGGCATCCCCCTGCTGTTTGCCTTTCTGCTGTTGGCATTCAATCACGCGTCGCTGGGTGAGGCCGGCGTCCCCGCCGGCCTGTCCTGGGACTACCGGCAGCTGCTGCAAACGCCGCTGAGCCACGGCGACCAGGTGGTGGTGTTCCTGCTGTTGTTGGCGGGCTTCGCCGTCAAGACGCCGCTGTTCCCCCTGCACACCTGGGTGCCCGTGGTAAGCATGGAAAGTCCCACCGCGATCACGGCCGTGCTGCTCGGAGTGAAGCTCGGGGCCTACGGCGTGATTCGCTTCGCGGTGCCGCTCGCTCCCGCGGCGGCACAGGAGTTGCATTGGCTGTTGGCCGGTCTGGGCGTGCTCGGGATCCTGTATGGTGCGTTGGCGGCCCTCGCCCAGACCAACCTGCGCCGCATGTTGGCTTACGCATCCTTCAGCCACGTGGGATTGGTCCTGCTGGGCGTTTCCTCCTTCGACCTGGCGGGCGCCCAGGGCGCGCTTTACCAACTGCTGAATTTCACCATAGTTGCCGGCGGACTGTTCCTGTTGACCGGCTTCCTGCACCAACGGGTCGGTTCCACCGAACTGATCAGCCTGGGCGGTGCCGCTCACAGCATGCCGCGCCTGGCGGCGTTGATGTTCCTATTGTTCCTGGCAGCACTCGGCATCCCGGGCACGGCGGGCTTCCCGGCCGAGTTTCTGATACTGATGAGCGCCCTGAACAGCCATACCGGCGCAGGGCTCGCGGCCTTGGCCGGGATGGTGCTGGGCGCCGGCTACACCCTGGCCAGTTTCCGTCGCACCTTTTACGGACCAGCCCACAATCAGGTGATCGCCACCGCGGTCGACCTGCGGGGACGCGAATTGCTGGTGGCCGTCGGGTTTGCCCTGCTGGTGCTGCTCGGCGGACTGTACCCCGCCGGCGTCCTCAACATCACCGGCGCGGCAAGCGCGCAGTGGGCGGAACGCCTGCAGCAGTCGGCGCACTGACCACGCTCGGCGTCACGACCCTGCACCCCGCCGAGGGCTGCGCCGACAACGCGTCAGCCGGGCATAGGTCTTGTCCAGGTCCTTGCACAGGCGGCTGCTTTCAGCCGCCAGAAACAACAGAAACGCGTTGGTCACGACGGACGGACTCTTACCTTTCGGATAGGCCACGTACCACTGCCGCTGCAGCGGAAACCCTTGCACATCGAGGATCACCAGCTGCGAATGCGTACCCTCCTGGGTCAAGGTGTGGAGCGACAGCACGGACAGCCCCAGCTGACCGTAGACCGCGTGCCTGATCGCCTCGTTGCTCCCCAGTTCCATGCGCACATTCAAGCTCAGACCGGCCTCCGCGAAAGTCCGCAGCACCCGGTCGCGTATCCCCGAGCCCGGTTCGCGCAAGATGAAGTGCTCGTTCGCCAGCTGATCGACGCTGATGTTCGACTCCTGCGCCAGCGGGTGGTCACGATGCGCAACCACATACAATGGGTTCGGCACGAAGGGTTCCGACACCAGTTCGATCTCGCCCTCGGGGTACTGACCAAGTATGTACAGATCGTCCATGTTGGCGGCCAGCCGCTCACTCATGGTGTCCCGATTCGTAACCTTCAGCGAAATATCCACACCGGCGTGCCGTTGGCAGAAGCGCCCCAGCACTTCCGGTGCAAAATATTTTGCCGTCGTGATAACGCACAACCGCAACCGGCCGCGTTTCAGGCCCTTGATGTCGGCCAGCTTGGATTCGAAGCCCTGCAGACTCGCGAACAGCTCCTTGACGCTCGCATCCAGCTCCCGCCCCACCTCGGTCAGGTGAAGCTTGCGACCGATCTGCTCGAACAACGGCAGGCCTATGACCTCGCTCAGGCGCCTGATCTGGGTCGAAACGGTCGGCTGGGTCAGGAACAGCTCATCGGCGGCCCTGGTGAAGCTCTTGTGGCGTGCGATCGCCTCGAACACCTGCAACTGACGGAGACTGATGTGGCGATAGAGCTTGGACACCGCAGCAAGTGTGATCTACCGATGCGTGGTCAACGGATCCTAGCCCACCGACACGCAGCCTGCCAACCACTGCCCCGTACCGATTGTATCGCTGCAGCTCGCCAGTCAGCATTGCGCCTCAAGCCGCCAGCTGCGGCCGGTTCAGCGCCAGGCTCAGCCGGCTGCGCGTCGCAAAGTCATGGACGGTCAAGCGGATGGACTTGTCAGGATGCACACAGCGGCATTTCTCGGTTTCGGCCAACAAGGCCGGCAAATCCCCGTTGTAACAGCACGAGTCACCCCACAACTCCCAGGAAGTGAACCTGGGGCGCACGGCGTGCGCGTACTCTATGCAGACGACGCAACCATGTTGCAGACAGCTCCCAAGCTGCCGGAACATGCGCTCTTCCGCTGATTCGGGTCTGGCCTCGGTGCATGGGATGTGCTGTGCCATGAGACTCTCCTGTTCGGGATCTTGTCGCCACCAACTGGCTTGCCCTGCGGCGGTCGGGCCGGAATCGGTGTACCTGGAAGCTGAAACTAGTTGCCGGCAGCGGAATGGGCAAATTCAAGATTGCGGCGCCGCTCATCGACTCTCGTAAATGCCACTGGCCAGGGCCATAGAGAAGTCTGGCCAATGCACCGCCACCGCACGGCTGATCGGCGCACCATAGCCGTCATGGCGGCGCCCGGCGCAGCCGGGACCCCTGAACTCAGGCGGGATTGCTACCCAGCAATGCGGTCGCCCGCTCGAGGGCGGCTTGCTTGGTCGGCAGGACGTCGTCCGACGGCAACGCGCCGATCACGCCCAGGCGCTCGAGCCGCGCCAGGACCTCGCCATCGGCACCCGCGACCAACACCGTACGACCCCGCGCGAGATCCTCCAGCACCAGCCGCTCCAGCGCGAGCGACGACGACACCCCGAGCAGAGGTACGGCCGTGAAATCCATGATCAGCACCTCGTGTTCGGCCAGCACCGCGTGCTGGCGGGCGATGGCCTTGGCCATACCGAAAATCAGGGGCCCGTTGAGGCTCAGCAGCAGGATCCGTCCGTTGGCCCGCTGTAGCAGGCTCTGTTCGTCTCGGGTCAAGGTGGCCGCGCCACCGCGGTGGTTGATCGCCTGCACCGATTTGCCGTGGAGGCGGCTCAGCCGATCGATCGTCAGGATATTGGCCACGAATACACCCAGCGCCACTGCCGTGATGAGATCCACGAACACGGTGAACCCGATGACCGCATACATGATCAGAGCCGCCTTTTGTGACACGCGGTGGGCTCGCCTCAGGAACGACCAGTCAATAATGTCCAGGCCTACCTTGAACGCGATCCCGGCCAGTACGGCCATCGGAATGTGGGCCGTCAAACCGCCTGCCCAGAGCACGACGGCCAGCAGCACGACCGCCCGCGCCACACCGGACAGGGCGGTTTGGGCACCGCTCTGGATGTTCACGACCGTCCCCATGGTGGCGCCCGCGCCGGCAATGCCGCCAAACAACCCCGCCGCAAGATTACCCACCCCCTGGCCAACCAACTCCTTGTCGGAGCTGTGTTCCTTGCGGGTCAGGCTTTCGGCGATTACCGAAGTCAGTAGCGCATCGATGCTGCCGAGCACGGCGAGGACCGCAGCATCGGCGATCATCAGTTGCCATTGCGCGGCGGTAAACACCGGCAGCTGCAGGGAGGGCAGTTCGGTCGGCATCGCGCCGATCCGGCGAATCTCGAGTGGATCGAACAAGGCGACGGCGATCAGGGTTCCGATCACCAGCGCCACCAGTTGCGGCGGCAACAGGCGCCGCAACCGGCGCGGATACAATACGATCAAACCGAAAGTGAGCAGCGCCAAGGCGGTTTCCGCCAACGCCACGTCGGAGAGCAGTTCGGGCAGCGCCTGTAAGGTCCCCAACACGCCACCCGGCGGCGGGGCATGGCCCAGAAACGGGCCGAACTGCAGGATGATCAGGATGATCCCGATACCGGTCATGAAGCCTGACACTACGGTATAGGGCATCATGGTCACGTAGCGACCGAGCTTCAGCACGCCGAACAGGATCTGGAACACCCCGGCCAGCATCACGACCGTAAAGGCCATCGCCATGCCCTGGTCGGGATTGGCGGCGATAAGGTTGGCTATCACCGCCGTCATTACCACGGTCATCGGCCCGGTGGGTTCCGAGATCAGCGTCGGCGTACCGCCGAACAAGGCCGCGAACAGCCCCACCAGCACGGCCCCGTACAGTCCGGCGGCCGGCCCCGCACCCGATGCAACGCCGAAGGCCAGCGCCATCGGCAGGGCCACGACGGCCGCGGTGACCCCGCCGAACAAGTCGCCACGAAGGTTGTCGAAACGGATCTCGTTGAACAGTTTCATGCAGGATCACCGTCAGGGCATGGCGGCCAAGTAAAGCGCTTCGGGTAGATCGATGGAAAGTGACATTCGTTATCGATCAGATTGAAGATCGTCTATGCGCGCCGCACACATTCCGTGCCCCGACGGATTGGCGCCAGGGTAGCGGGCGGCGTCGCCACCACCCAGTTGGCCAGAACCCTTACTGCGGCCTGGCCAACCCCCGTCAGCTCGTCAAACCCAGATAGAGCGCTGGCAGTTTCTCGGGCAGCCGGCTGATATGGTCCAGGATCACGTAGTTCTTGGCCCCGAATATGCGCGACACATAGTCGTCGGCCTGCGGATCCAGCGAGACACAGAATGTCCGGATCCCCTGCCGGCCCAGTTCCTCGACCGCCTTCTTGGTGTCGTGGCGAAGGTACTGGGGGTCACGGACGTCGTTGTCGGCCGGTTCCCCGTCGGTGAGCAGCAGGATCAACTTCTTGTGGCTCGGTCGGCGCCGCAACAATGAGCCCGCGTGGCGCAGCGCCGCACCCATGCGGGTGGACAACTGTCCCGTCATCCCGGCCAATCGCGCCTTTACCTTGTCGTCGTACGGGGCGTCGAAATCCTTGAACCGGTAGTACTCGACATCGTGCCGGCCGTTGGAGTCAAAACCGTGGATGGCGAACGGATCACCGATCTTGGCCATTGCATCGGCCAACAATGCGGCCGCCTCGCGCGCCAGATCGAGCACCGTCACGTCGTTTTCGGCGTCGCGCACCGGGTCGTTGGTAGACTCCGAGAGATCGATCAGCAGCAACACCGAGAGATCCCGCAGTTGCAGGCGGGTGCGGATGCTGATGCGCGGGTCGGGCTGGATCCCCATGCGCACATCCACCATCGCCTGAACGGCGGCGTTGATATCGATCTCGTCGCCGTCCTCCAGCTTGCGCTGGCGGATCACGCCCTGCGGTTGCACCGCCTCGATCAGGAACTTGAGGCGCCGCACCAGCGGCTTGTGCGCGTCGAGCAGCGCCTCGATCACAGCGGCGTCGCCGAATACCGGGCGTTTCTCCAGCAGGGTCACCCAGAGTGGGCGCTCCAACTGGCTTTGATAGTCCCATTCATGGTAGTGGAACGGCGACGACACCGGGACCTTGCCCTCCCGCTCGTTGAAGGTCGTGCCGTCGTCGTCGTACAACTCGGTTGAGAGCACCCAGACTTCCTGGGCGTCGTCCCCGGCGAACTCGACGTCCAGCGCGTTCAGCATCTCCATCAGGCTGACGTACTTGCGCACCTGGGCCTCCCGGCCCGGCAGCAAAACGCCGCCTTCGCCGTCCGCCAGTTCCTCCCACAAGTGTCGATTGTCGTCCCGATACGGACTCGATGGCAGATCGGTGCGGGGGTTGTAGGGGATGTCCAGGTCCCTGGCCAGCCGCGCCAGTTCGAGGCCGATTTCCCTCGCCATGGCGGGTTCAGGCAGGCTGTCCGACAGCGCGGCGAAGCGCGCGCATGCCCGGTCCACCAGGGGGTGTGCATCGCCCGCGGCGCCATCGAGGAGCGCTCGGCCGATCCGGTCCAGTAACGGCCCGAGACTGTCGGCGCGGTCGGTCTGCGGCGGCAGCAACGAACGCCACAATGGCCCCAAGCCCGGAAACTCGCGCATGGCCAGCGCCTCTACCCGGGCGTCCTCGACAATCCCGATCAAGGCACGCTGCAATGCCGAAGTCTCGGCCGCGTCCGGATCGCAGCGCGAATAGACCATGTGCGCGGCGCAATGTGCCGCCGCGGCACGAAATAGCTCCATCGCGGCGATCTGCGCGTCATCGCTGCGCGCATAGTCGTCGTAGGCATCCGGCAGATGAATCACGTACCCTTCGATGTACGGCAGGTAACCCGAGCGGGTTTCGAAATCACCCGACGTCGGGCGCAGGAAGAAATCCCGCCCCCACAGCGCCCGCAGGTACATGATCAAGCGGCGCTGGACGTCCACGAACAGCACACCGCGGCGTTCCTTCTGCAGCACGGCCATCGAATCCGGACTGTCGAGGCCGAAGTAAGCCGCCTGGGCGTCGAAATCGGTGCGGTGGGCCGACACCCCCCACATCGCCCAGCGCCGCAGGCCGCCGAGGGTGAGGTAGCCGAGCAACAGGTCCAACTTGCCCAACATGGGCCGGATCGCGCGCGGCGCCTGGGCCAACAAGTGATCCAATAGGGCCAGGTAGCCCTTGAACAGTTCCAGTTCGCCCAGGCGCTGCGCCGCCGTCGGTGCGGTGGAGAAGAGCAACGCCAGCACCGCAGCGCTGGTCTTGGAGTACATTTTGATGGCGGTCGACAACAGTTCCGCCACCGCCTGTTCGCCAAGCTCCTTGGCCACCAGCGGCGCACTCTCGATGAACGACAC
>JBFZDU010000186.1:0-2875 GCA_041307205.1 Gammaproteobacteria bacterium
TCCAACAGGACGGATTATAGTGCACTGCACCAAACCGACGGCCGCACCCACCCGGGCAAGCGGCCTTTCCACCTGAATCGATCGGGAGCCGATTTCCATGAACCTGGACCGCGTCCAACCCGGCAAACACGCGCCGGACGAAATCAACGTCATCATCGAGATCCCGGCCAACGCCGAACCCGTGAAGTACGAAGTGGACAAGGAAACCGGCGCCATGTTCGTCGACCGCATCCTGTTGACGGCGATGCGTTACCCGGCCAACTACGGTTATATCCCGCACACCCTCTCCGACGACGGCGACCCCTGCGACGTGCTGGTGCCGAGCGCCTTCCCGCTGATCCCCGGTTCGGTGATCCGTTGCCGCCCGGTCGCGGTATTGAAAATGACCGACGAATCCGGCGACGACGCCAAGGTGGTCGCAGTCCCGATCGACAAGATCACCAAACGCTACGCGCACGTCAAAGGGCCGGAGGACATGCCCCAGGAGCTGATGGAGCGGATTGCCCATTTCTTCGAGCACTACAAGGACCTGGACGAAGGCAAGTGGGTGCGGGTGGAAGGCTGGGCGGGCATCGAGGCCGCCAAGGCCGAGATCCTGCACTCGATCAAGATGTACCAGGACGCGCCCGAACCCAAGCCGAATTTCTAGGGCCAAAGGCCGAGGGACGAGGGCCGTGCATGGCAATGGCGTGAACTCTGGCGACATGGATTCCAGCGAAATTGATAATTGTGCTCATGACTGCCGGACCGTCACACCCTGATGCCGCGGCTATCGGCCCCCGGCCCTTGGCGCTGTCCCGATGAAAGTCTGCATCCTCTCCGACAGTCATGATCACATCGCCCTGCTCGATGCCGCGGTGGCGGCGGCCGTGGCGGCAGGCGCCGAGGCGGTGCTGCACTGCGGCGACGTCGTCGCGCCCAGCACCCTGCATTGCCTGGAAAAGCACGGCCTGCCGGTACACGTGATCCACGGCAACAATACCGGCGACCTGTACGCCATGCTGCGGCTGGCGCACAAACCCGGCGGCGTGATTCGGTTCCACGGCATGGACGCGGGCATCGAACTGGGCGGCCGGCGCATCTTCCTGGTCCACTACCCGCACTATGCGCGGGCGCTGGCGGCGACCGGCGACTGGGACCTGGTGTGCTGCGGCCACAGTCACAAGGTGGTGGTGGAACAGCTGCCCAACCTCAATGGCGGCCTGACCTGGCTGGTCAATCCCGGCACCATCGGCGGGGTCGGCCAAGCCGCCGCGACCTGGATCCTGGGCGACCTCGCCAGCATGGCGTTCAGCGTGCACGAGGTGCCAAAGCGCCTCGAGTACCACGCGGTCGCGGCGGTGGCGGACGAGTGAGCGAATTCACCCATTTCGATGCCCAGGGCCGGGCCCAGATGGTCGACGTGGGCGACAAGGCCGCAACCCACCGCAGCGCCGTGGCCGAGGGCTGGATCTGCATGCAAGCCGCGACCCTGCAGCACATCCTGACCGGCGATCACCGCAAGGGCGACGTGCTCGGGGTGGCGCGCATCGCCGCCATCATGGCGGCGAAACGTACCGCCGACCTGGTGCCCCTGTGTCACCCGCTGGCACTTACCAAGGTCGCGGTCGACCTGGTGCCCGACCCCGGGGCCAACCGCGTCCAGTGCACCGCCCGGGTCGAGACCCGGGGCCAGACCGGGGTGGAAATGGAGGCCTTGTGTGCCGTACAGGTCGGGCTGCTGACCGTCTATGACATGTGCAAGGCCGTCGACCGGGGCATGGTGATCGAAACCGTCCGCCTGGTGGAAAAGGCCGGCGGCCGTTCGGGTCACTGGCAGCGCACTGCCTGATGGCCAGTGCACGCGCCGCCTACTACCGCCAGGCCAGCTTTCTCACCAGCGCGGCGCGCCTTGAGCAGGCTCCCCCGGACGCGGGTTACGAGGTCGCCTTCGCCGGGCGCTCCAACGCCGGCAAATCCAGCGCCATCAATACCCTGTGTGAGCAAAAGGCACTGGCGCGCACCAGCAAGACGCCCGGCCGCACCCAGTTGCTGAACTTCTTTGCGCTGGACGAGGAACGGCGCCTGGTCGATCTGCCCGGTTACGGCTATGCCAAGGTGGCCGTGGACATCAAGCGCGACTGGCAGGGCAGCCTGGCGGACTACCTGGAGCGGCGCCGCAGCCTGCGCGGGCTGATCATGCTCATGGACATCCGCCATCCGCTCAAAGACTACGACCGCCAGATGCTCGACTGGGCGGCCAGCATCGGCCTGCCGGTGCACGTGTTGTTGACCAAGGCGGACAAGCTCAAGCGCGGCCCGGCGGCCAGCACCCTGCTGGCGACGCGCCGGGAACTCGCGGTCTATGGCGATCAGGTCAGCGCCCAGTTGTTCTCCGCCCTCAAGCGCAGCGGCGTCGACGCGGCTTACGCCGTGCTGGACGAATGGCTGGCCGTCACCCCGGCGTGAGCCCCCGCACGCCCGGCCGCTGCCGAAGGGTTTGACCAGTGAGATTTGCGGGTCTAGCTGATCCCACAAGACAATCGGGCCGGGGGCGGCCCTCCTACAGGACAAAGCCCGCGATCCGGCTGCAGGCGGCCAGATTGTGCTTGTCCGACACGACAATCGGGCCGGGGCGGCCCTCCTACAGGACAAAGCCCGCGATCCGGCTGTAGGAGCGGCCCCCGGCCGCGATCCGGCGCCGATCCAACCACCAGGGCCGGGTTGCATTGCTCCCAGACCTGCGCCAGCAGGCCGGCATGACCGGAATCCCGGGCCTAGACATGATGTTTTGACCTGCCCAGCCTCAACGTACGTGGGTTATGTTGAGGTTGGACAATCACACAGAGCCACATTGAGGGGGCAGGTCATGAAAGAGGATATCGCAAAAGCCGTT
>JBFZDU010000187.1:0-6295 GCA_041307205.1 Gammaproteobacteria bacterium
ATTTTCTGCTCATGTCTGCCTCACCCCTGTGTCGGCCGTGCCTGCGACTCAATCAGCGCCTGCACCAGTTTTAGCGCATCCACGGTCGCTGCGACGTCGTGGACCCGCAACAGACGGGCACCGCGTTCGGCCGCCAGCACCGCCGCCGCCACGCTCGCTGCCAGCCGCTGCTCGACACCCCGGCCGGTCAGGGCGCCCAGCATGGACTTGCGCGAGATCCCGACCAGCACCGGCACGCCGAGCTCCGCCAGTTCGCCAAGCCCGGCCAGCAGGCGCAGGTTGTGCGCCAGGGTCTTGCCAAAGCCGAAACCCGGGTCGACCAACAGCCGGTGCCGCAGAATGCCGGCTCGGATGCAGGCCGCCATGCGCCCAGCGAGATAGCTCTTGATGTCGGCCAGAACATCGCCGTATTGAGGATCGGCCTGCATGGTGCGCGGCTCGCCCTGCATGTGCATCAGGCATACCGGCACGCCGCTGGCAGCGACCACCTCCGCCGCCCCTGGGGCGCGCAGCGCGTTGACGTCGTTCACCATGCCGGCACCGACCCGCACGGCGATCTGCATGACCTCGGGTTTGCTGGTATCGATCGAGATCGGGATACCCAGTTCCGGGACCAGGGCTTCGATGACCGGAATGACCCGATCCAGCTCCTGCTGCACTCCGACCGGGGCTGCACCGGGACGGGTCGATTCACCACCGATGTCGATCAGGGCCGCCCCCTCGTCGCGCAGGCGCAACGCCTGCGCGACGGCCGCCGCTGTGTTGGCATAGCGCCCGCCGTCCGAGAAGGAATCGGGAGTCAGATTCAGTACGCCCATGACCCGAGCTTGGGTCAGGTCCAGGGCCTTGCCGGCACAGTCCAGGATCACGTTCGCCCGCCACAATGAAAACAGCCGGGCGCGCCCCGTGCCGCGCCCGGCTGCATTTTGCCCGGTGACTCAGTGCTGACCGGCGGGATCGCCGATGGTCCCCTCGGGTTTGTCGCCCACCGGCTGGTCGCCGGTCTTCAGCCCGGAGCCGGGGTGCGAATCGTCATCCCAGTCCGCCGGTGGTCGCGGGCTGCGACCGGCCATGATGTCGCCGATCTGCTCCTGGTCGATGGTTTCGTATTTCATGAGCGCCGCCGCCATGGCGTGCAGCCGGTCCATGTGCTCCTCGAGTATGCCCTTGGCACGCTGGTAGTTGCGATCGATGAAGGCGCGGATCTCCTCGTCGATGGCATGCGCGGTATCGTCGGAGACGTTCTTGTGCTGGGTCACGGAACGACCCAGGAAGACCTCCTCCTCCTCTTCACCATAGGCCAGCGGCCCCATCTTGTCGGACAGGCCCCACTTGGTGACCATGCTGCGCGCGAGTTCGGTGGCACGCTTGATGTCGTTGGACGCCCCGGTAGTGACGTGCTCCCGCCCGAACACCAGCTCTTCGGCGATGCGCCCGCCGAACAGGCTGGAGATCTGGCTTTCCAGCTGCTCCTTGCTGTTGCTGTAGCGATCTTCCTCGGGCAGGAACATGGTGACACCCAGCGCCCGCCCGCGGGGAATGATGCTGACCTTGTACACCGGATCGTGCGACGGCACGCTGAGGCCGACAATCGCGTGCCCGGCCTCGTGGTAGGCCGTGAGCTGCTTCTCCTCTTCCTTCATGACCATGGACCGGCGCTCCGCGCCCATCATGATCTTGTCCTTGGCCTTTTCCATATCCTCCATATCGACCAGGCGCTTGTTGGCACGCGCCGCGAACAGCGCCGCCTCGTTCACCAGGTTGGCCAGGTCGGCACCGGAAAAACCGGGCGTGCCACGCGCAATGATCGACGGCCGCACGTCCTCCGACAGCGGTACCTTGCGCATATGCACCTTGAGAATCTGTTCACGACCGCGCACATCGGGCAGCGGCACCACCACCTGGCGGTCGAAGCGGCCGGGGCGCAGCAGCGCCGGGTCGAGCACGTCGGGACGGTTGGTGGCGGCGATCACGATCACGCCCTCATTGCCTTCGAAGCCGTCCATCTCGACCAGCAACTGGTTCAAGGTCTGCTCGCGTTCGTCATGCCCACCGCCCAGACCGGCCCCACGATGGCGGCCCACCGCGTCGATCTCGTCGATGAAAATGATACAGGGCGCGTGCTTCTTCGCCTGCTCGAACATGTCGCGGACCCGCGAAGCGCCGACACCGACGAACATCTCCACAAAGTCCGAGCCGGATATCGTAAAGAACGGCACTTTGGCCTCGCCGGCAATGGCCCGGGCCAACAGCGTCTTGCCCGTGCCGGGTGAGCCGACCATCAGCACGCCCTTGGGAATCTTGCCACCAAGCTTCTGAAACTTGGACGGGTCGCGCAGGAAGTCGACCAGTTCCTTGACCTCTTCCTTGGCCTCCTCGCAGCCGGCCACGTCTTGGAAGTTCACCTTGACCTGATCTTCGCTCAGCATCCGCGCCCGGCTCTTGCCGAACGACATGGCGCCACGGCCCGCACCGCCACCCTGCATCTGGCGCATGAAGAAAATCCACAGGCCGATCAAGATGAACAGCGGGAACCAGTTGATCAGCAGGCTCCACAGCAGCGACGGCTGCTCTGGCGGTTTAGCGATGATCTCGACCTTGTTGTCCAGAAGATCCTTGACCAAGCCTGGATCGTCAGGCGAGTTGGTCGTAAAGCGGCTGCCGCTGGCCGTGATACCCACGATCTCGCCGTCCTTGTGGATCTCTACCTTGGCGACGTTACGCTGCTCCACCTGCTCCAGGAATTGCGAATAGGAGATCGGCGGCGCCGGCCTTTTCGGGCTGGTGAAATTGTTGAACACGGTCATCAGCACGACCGCGATGACGACCCACAGGATGATGTTCTTGGCCATATCGTTCACTGCTATGCCCTCATGGCGTGGCCGGCTACCGACCAACACGCTGCAGATGGCTCGAGATGCGCGGAAAATGCGCGATTTGTTAGTAACCTACACTGAATCATAGTTCCCTGCTACCAGATAGACCTCGCGGCTTTTGGTTCGCGAAGCCGCGGGCTTGCGCGTGACTACCCGGCCGAAACTGCCGCGCACCGCACGGACAAAATCGTCGAACCCCGCGCCCTGGAAGACCTTGACCACGAAACCACCGCCGGGGCGCAGCGCCTCCCGCGCAAATTCCAGGGCCAGTTCGCACAAGTGGATCACCCGCGGTTGGTCCACTGCCGCCATGCCGCTCACGTTGGGGGCCAGATCGGAAATCACAAGGTCCACGGCGCGCCCTCCGAGGGCCGCGCGCAGGGCCTGCAGCGCCCCAGGCTCGCGGAAATCTCCCTGAATGAACTGCACCCCAGGCACCGGATCCATGGGCAGGATGTCGACGGCGAACACCGCACCCGCCTCACCGACCAGCTGGCGCGCCACCTGCGACCAACCGCCCGGCGCCGCGCCCAGGTCAACGACCACCTGCCCCAGCCGGATGACGCGATCTTTCTCCTGTATTTCCAGCAGCTTGTATGCAGCGCGCGAACGGTAACCCGCGCGTTGCGCGCGCTGCACGTACGGGTCATTGACGTGCCGTTGCAGCCAGCGTTGACTGCTCTTGGATCGCGCCATGGAATGCTGCTCTCCCTTGAGGGTCGGGGCTGTGACAGCCGCGGTCACGCGCGCTACACTGCGCGACGGTTCGTTCTGGGACCTGTGAGCAAGGATATTCAGTGCCACTGTCAGACGCCCAAAGGCGCCACCTGCGCGGTCTCGCCCACCACCTCAAGCCGGTGGTGATCGTCGGGCAGCATGGCCTGCGCCCCACCGTGCACGAAGAGATCGACCGGGCGCTGGACGACCACGAGTTGATCAAGGTGCGGGTCGGCGCGGCCGACCGCGAACAGCGCCATACGCTGATCGGTGAGATCACCTCGCACAATCACGCCGAACTGATCCAGTGTATCGGCCACATTGCCGTGCTGTTCCGCCGTAACCGGCACAAGCCCAAGGTTGCCCTCCCCGCCGTCTGAGCCGCCCCGGCTACTCGTAGCGCACCGCGAGGATCTCGAACGCACGCTGGCCGCCGGGCACGACGAAAGACACCTCGTCACCTGTCGATTTGCCGATCAGGGCCCGCGCAATCGGCGAGGAAATGGAGATCCGTCCGGCGCGGATATCGGCCTCGTCCTCGCCCACGATCTGATAGGCATGTTCCGCGTCGGTCTCCAGGTCCAGCACCTCAACGGTGGCGCCGAACACGACTCGGCCGCCGGCGTTCAAGGTTGCCACGTCGATGATCTGGGCGTGCGACAGCTTGGCCTCGATCTCTTTGATCCGCCCTTCGATGAAGCCCTGCTGCTCACGCGCCGCATGGTACTCGGCATTCTCCTTGAGATCGCCGTGTGCCCGCGCCTCGGCAATCGCCTGAATGACCCGCGGCCGCGCCACGGTCTTCAGCTCGTTCAACTCCTGGCGCAGCTTCTCGGCGCCGCCTACGGTCATCGGGGTCTTGCTCATACCTGCGCTTCGTCTCCTGCAATCAGGCGTACAGTTCTCTGAGGCTGTTCACGGTCAACTCGTCAGGCTGCCGCAGGGCCAGTACGACGGCCTCGGCGCCCGACATGGTCGTGGTATAGCTGACCTTGTGCTGCAATGCAGCACGTCGGATGGACGCCGAATCGACGATCGCCTGCTTGCCTTCGGTGGTATTGATAATCAGGTCGAATTCGTCGTTCTTGATCCTATCGACAATGTGGGGGCGGCCCTCGTTCACTTTGGCGACGCGCACGCACGGCACGCCCGCCTCGCCGATCGCCTGGCAGGTACCGCGGGTGGCGTAAAGTTCGAATCCGAGTTGCGCCAAGTCGTGCGCCACCGGCACGACGCGCGCCTTGTCGGCCTCGCGCACCGACAACAGCGCCTTGCCGCCGCGCGGCAACCGCACCCCACCGCCTTCCATCGCCTTGGCGAAGGCCTCGCCGAAGGTGCGGCCGACACCCATGACCTCGCCAGTCGATTTCATCTCCGGTCCCAGCAGAGTATCCACGCCGGGGAACTTGATGAACGGGAACACCGCCTCCTTCACGAAGAAGTCCCGCGGGATCAATTCCTGCAAAGCGCCCTGCTCCGCCAGCGTGCGACCGACCATGCAGCGTGCCGCGATCTTGGCCAAGGGCTGACCGGTGGCTTTGGAGACGAAGGGCACGGTACGGGACGCGCGCGGGTTCACCTCCAGGACGAAGATTTCGTCGCCCTGGATGGCAAATTGCGCATTCATCAGGCCGACCACACCCAACTCCATCGCCATCCGGCCCATCTGCTCGCGCATCCGGTCCTGGACGGCTTCGCTCAGGGTATAGGGCGGCAGGGAACAGGCAGAGTCGCCGGAATGCACCCCGGCGTCCTCGATGTGCTCCATGATGCCGCCAATCAGCACCTGCGTGCCGTCACAGATGGCATCGACATCCACCTCGATGGCGTCGTTCAGGAACCGGTCCAGCAGCACCGGCGATTCGTTCGAGACCTTCACGGCCTCGCGCATATAACGATTGAGGTCTTCTTCCCCGTAGACGATCTCCATGGCCCGCCCGCCCAGAACATAAGATGGCCGCACCACCAGCGGATAGCCGATCTCGGCCGCCAAGCGCACCGCCTGAGTCTCGTTGGTTGCGGTCCGGTTGGGCGGCTGGCGCAGACCAAGTTTTTCGACCATTTTCTGGAACCGCTCGCGATCTTCGGCGGCATCGATCGAATCCGGGCTGGTGCCGATGATGGGCGCCCCGGCCGCTTCCAGGGGCCGCGCCAGCTTCAACGGCGTCTGGCCACCGTATTGCACGATGATCCCTTTGGGGTTTTCCTTGTGCACGATCTCGAGCACGTCCTCCAAGGTGAGCGGCTCGAAATACAGCCGGTCCGAAGTGTCGTAGTCGGTCGAGACGGTTTCAGGGTTGCAGTTGACCATGATGGTCTCATAGCCGTCTTCGCGCAGGGCAAAGGCGGCATGGACGCAGCAATAGTCGAACTCTATGCCCTGGCCGATCCGGTTCGGCCCACCACCGAGCACCATGATCTTCTGCCGGTCGGTCGGCGCCGCTTCGCACTCGTCCTCGTAAGTCGAGTACAGGTAGGCGGTGGTCGAGGCGAACTCGGCGGCGCAGGTATCGACGCGCTTGTAGACCGGGCGTACGCCCAGCTCCCAGCGCCGCTGGCGGACCTCGGCCTCGCGTACGCCCACCAGGTCGGCGAGACGCTGATCGGCAAAGCCCTTGCGCTTCAGTGCGCGCAGCCGGTCCGCATCCAGCGCCACCGCACCCTCGGCCCGTACCCGGGCCTCTTCGCGGACCAGGTCCTCG
>JBFZDU010000188.1:0-7025 GCA_041307205.1 Gammaproteobacteria bacterium
ATGCAAGCGCGTTGCGCTTCGGTCATGCGCTGCGCCTCGAAGCCATCCAGGGAAATTGGCGCGCCGTCGGCCCAGGCGGCAAGTCGCTGTGCCGCGTAGCTCGCATAGCGCGAGCTGTAAAACAACAGCTCTTCGACACAACCCTGCCAGCCCGGATGGGCTTCTGGACATGCTCGGCCGCTCAGGTTCACTGATCGCACCTCCACGCCATACCGGTTAGAAACCATTATAGAGCCCGGCCCTGTCGCGGCAGCGGCGCCACAGATATTGCCCGCGTTGCCGCTCCACCACATGACGTCATGCGCCGCGACGCGCGCCAGGCTCGGTGGCAGCGGCGGGATGGTGGTGCAGGTCGACCTGTGGCTTACTTGGCATTGCTGAACGGGCCGCCCGCACCGCGTCTGGCAAACCGACATCCAAGCGGCTAACTTTTGGTCAAAACCGGATAAACGCCATGGCACACGACCAATACGACCTCTTTTTCAACGGCAGCATCCTGCCGGGCCATGATCCGGATCAGGTGCAGGCGGCGGTCGCCCGGTTGTTCAAGGCCGATGCTGCGCAACTGCGGCACCTGTTCTCGGGCAAGAATCTCTGCATCCGCCATGCTGTCGATGTCGAAACCGCCGGTCGTTATCGGGCCGCCTTGCGCCAGGCGGGCGCCCTGATCGAGGTCCGCCCCAGCACCCCGCGCGGCGTCGCCGCACCCGTATCGTCTGCCCCGGCCGGGACTGACGCCGCGCCCTCCACCGCCGGCCTGGAGGTGTGCGACGACGGCCCCGAGTTCGAGTTGTTGCCGCCGCGCAGCGGCAGCCTCGCCGACTGCGCCCCACCACCACCACCGCCTCCCGCGGTGGACCTTACGGGGATGGCCCTGACGCCACCGGGGGTGATCCTCGAAACACACCCCCAGCCACCGCCACTGCAGATCGACATCAGCCACCTGAGCGCGGCGCCACCGCACAGTGGCAGTCTGGCGGACTGCGTCATCAACAAACCGACGCGGCCGATACCCGATATTTCGCACCTCCGGCTAGTAGAAGACTGAACCGCCACATGGTGTTGCCACTGTTCTGTTACGGCACCCTGACCATCCCGGCGGTCATGCGCGCCGTGGCCGGCGCAGTGCCGCGCGCGGTGTCCGCCGAGCTACCCGGTTTTCGCTGCGTATTCCTGGCCGGCCGACCTTACCCCGGCGTGTTCCCGGCGCACGCGTGCACGCGCGGGATGCTGTATGCCAATCCCGGGTCCCGGGCCATGGCCCGGCTCGACCGCTATGAAGGGCACGAATACCGACGCCGCCGGGTCAAAGTGCGGCAGGGGAATCGGCAGCTCGACGCCTGGGTCTATGTGCCCGACCCCAGATACTGCCGGCCGGGGGACCGGGCGTGGGACCCGCAATTATTCGCAGCGACAGGACGGAACCGCGGCCGCGCCGGGCGCTCCCGCTGACACCGAACAGGACGCATCGCGCCAGCTGGCGCGACAGTTGCTTTACTCTCTCCAGATCCACCGTTGGCACGCGCCGCGACGAATTCCCGGCGTGACCCAGGAGAGTTGATGTGACCAGCCCGATCAGCAACAACCAAGCGCCCCCGCAACGCCTGGACAAGGGCCAGCGGCAAGCAGAGGGTGGCAACGCCCGGGCCGTGATGGCTGCGCCGCAGCAAGCCGCGCAGCCCGACCAGACCGGCAGCATCGCCGCACCCGACCGGGCCGATCGTGGATATGCGCCGCGCAGCAATTTCGCTGCCCCCAGCATCACCCTGGCCGGACCGGACCAGGCGCAGACGCTGCTCGGCGGTCTGCACGCCGGCATTACCGCGAATCCGGCCGCGGCCGCCGCGGCGCATGGTGCGATCAACCGGCTCGCAGTGGAGGCCGTCCTGGCGACACCGCCCGGCACCTGATTGACTTCCTCGGCAGACGACGAGGCGGAGCCCTCGTCCTTGATCCTGGCGGCGCGCCGCGCGGCCCGGATTCCTTTTTGCCGTGCGCCAATAAAACGTCGCGCGGCGTCGATTTTCCGCCGCTATGCGTGGGCCGGCCGTGCGCCCCCTCGTCCTCGCCGGCTGCGCAGCCGCATCCCGCCGCGCCGCTTGCCTGCACTGTCGCAGCTGTCCGAACATTGGTACATGCGTATCGAACCGATCTTGCTGCTGTTGTTGTTGGTGCTGCTCAACATCGGCGCCCCCTGCCCGATAGCGCCCGCGACTGAACGCCCCGCCTGCGCACGACTGAGCGGCACCGGCCTGTCGTATTGCACCACAGGCGTCAGCCATGTCGGCGACTGAGACGGCAGATGCTAGGCTGCGGGTCGTGGCCCCGCTCTATCTGGGGCGGCTCGAAGCCGCCGACGCGGTCAACCCGGCGCTTCTAACGCGCTACCTGGCGTTGCGCGATCACCCGTCCACGCGCCGCACCCACGCATTCGCGGGGCGCTTCGAGAACACCTACGTCGATCGGCACCTGATGCCCGAGTTGCGGCCGGTGACCGAGGCCGCTCTGCACTACGCGCAGACCCTGCTGCGACGCGACCGCCTGCGCTTCGGCTGCTGGTTCAACGAAATGGGCCCGGGCGACCGGACCACCCTGCACAGCCACGACGACGACGACGAGCTGTTGTCCGGCGTCTACTATGTCACGGCCCCACCCCAGTGCGGGCGCCTGGAAGTGCACGACGGCCCGGTGCGGCTGTACGTCGAACCGGAGGCCGGCCGGTTCGTGTTCTTCGATCCCGCCCTGCCCCACGCCGTGGAGCCGAATCGCAGCACCGCACTGCGCCTGTCGATCGCGTTCAATTTCGGCCCCGCCGACTGACTCCGGCGACGCTTCCAGGCCTCCGCGCACGGCCGCTGCAATCCGTGCAGGGCCGTCAGCGCATGCCGTCCAGCGAGGTCTCCATGCGCTCGGTCTCGGCGAGCGTCACCCGCCTGCCGTCGACGGCGCGAAAGCTGCGGTCTTCCACATCGCCTCGGTATGCCTGGTAGGTGCTCACCTGGCCCGAACGTGCGTCTATGACCCGCACCTGGACGATCTCGCTGGCGGCGCGCCAATCGAGATACAGGTACAGCACCGACGCACACAACATCACGGCGACCACCCCGGCCGCCAGCCAGCGGAACAAGCCGCGCGCTGCGGGCGCCCGCGGCGACGCTGGTCCGGCAGCGCCGCCGCGGCGGCGCACCCGCACCATCATGATGACCGCCGCGATGACTGCCGCCGTTACCAGGATCTTGCCGAACATGGGGGTGGACGGTATCACAGCCGGCGCACCCCGGGCGCTTTGCTATGATGCGCAAGGTGATCGGCGAAACCGGGCCCATCCCGCCCCGGCAGCACCCGAATGCAACCCAGTCGCGCCCATGATGGATGCCATGAAGAAGCTCTTACTAGCCCTGACCCCGCTGCTGTTGATGGCCTGCACCGAGCCGGACCGACCATCCATCAACCTGTACCTGGCCCTGCAGCGCGGGGACATCAACCAGATCGAGCGGCATATCCATTGGGGCACCGACCTCAATGCGCTCGATCCCGACGGCCGGCGCCCACTGCACACCGCCGCCGAAAACGGCCAGGTGGTCGTAGTGAAGCTGTTGCTGAAAAACGGTGCCGAGGTGAACGGCCGTGACCGGGCTGAACACACGGCCATCGAACGCGCATTGCTGGCCGGACGAACGCAGATCGCCGACCTGTTGCTGGCGCAGGGTGCCACCCTGGACAGCAACGAATTGCTGCTGCAGGCGGCGCGGCAGGACAGTTCGTACCGGGACCTGGTGCGGTGGCTCGCGGCACATGGGGCGGACACCGAGTATCGCGGCAGCGAAGGCGATACCGCACTGTTGATCGCAGTGCGCCGCGGCAATCACCGGCTCGCCCGGCACTTGGTCGACCTGGGGGCTGATGTCGATGTGCAAGATGCCCAGGGACGCAGCGCCCTGCAGATCGCCGGCGCCGCCGGATACACTGAGATCGCCAGCCTGCTGCGCCGCTACGGCGCGGCCGGGTCGGACCAGTGAGCCGTTGGCCGCAGCGCCGCCGAGCACCCCGGATCCACCACGAATCATGACGGCCAGCGCCGCATCTGCTACCTTGCCCGCTTCTGCAATTACGCGAGGCGCAGCATGGCGGCCACAGCCGAAGAACTCACCATCAGTTATAGCGAAGGCGGCGTCGAGGTCGTCAAGGAACTGGACAAGCGCATCCTGACCAAGGGATCCTGGACCACCATCCTGTTCCGCTACCAGGATTGGGATCCGCGCAAGGAAGAGTACAGCAAGGACAAGTACAGCATTCGCCGCTACCAGAAGCGCAGCGGCGAATACAAGCAACAGTCCAAGTTCAACATCTCCAGCCCTGACCAAGCGCGCCAGATCATCGAGGCGCTGAACGAGTGGCTGGCCGATAGCTGAATCGTCCCGGGCGGGCACGCCTCGTGGTTCAGCCTTCGGCGACGGTGAGATTGCGGCAATGCGTCTCGCGCACCCGCAGCGCCGCGACCAACGCCAGCACGGCACAGGCGCAGGACAGCCACAGGCCGTTGCGGTACTCCGCCCAGGCATAGCGCCGCAGGCCGTCCACCAGGACCCCGTCCCAGGTCAGATCCAGCACCCAGCCGAAAGCCGGCTGCAGCACTGCCGCCCCGAGGAACAAGCCGGTATTGACCAGCGCGATGCCCATGCCGGCACTGGCGGGCGGACAGACCTCTTTGGCCGCCGCATAGCCGACCACGAAGCCGCCGGCCACCAGGCCCAACAGGCCGTACAGCATCAAGCCGCTCCAACCCGGTCCCCAGGGCAACAGCGCCAGCATCAGCCAGGCCGCCACCGACAGCAGCGCGGCGCCGAGGATCACCGGCTTGCGCAAGCCCAGGTGGTCCGACAACCAGCCCATGCTGAAGCTCCCCAACGCAAAGGCCACCAGGCTGGCAGTGGTATACAGCGAGGCCTCGGCTTTGCCCAGTCCGAACACGTCCTGCAACAGCGGCATGCCCCACAGGCCGGCGAAGCTGAACAGGTTGCCGGTGACGCCGAAATTCACCCAGAAGCCGGGCCAGACGGCGCGATTCAGCAGCACCGCCCGTTGCCCGCGCCACCAGTGATGGTGCCGCGGCGGGTGCGGCGCCAATCCTTCGAGTTCCCGCGCCGACGGCAGCCCCAGGTCCTCGGGCCGGTTACGTACGACCAGCCAGGTCAGCAGTGCCATCGCCAAGGAGGCGATGCCGATGCCGACGAACACCTCCCGCCAGCTGAACCAGCCCAGCGCCCACGCCAGCGGTGCCGCAGCGGAAATGGCGCCGAGGTTGCCGAGCAGCAGGGTCAGGCCGCTGATCCGGCCGTAATGCCGCTCGCTGAACCACACCGCATTGCTGCGCATCAGGCCGACGAACACCACCGACACCCCCAGTCCGACCAGGAAGCGCCCCAGCGTCGCCAGCCCGAAATCCGGTGCCAGGCCGAACAGGATGGAACCCGCGCCCGCCACCAGCGAACCTATGGCGACGCTGACCCGAGGCCCCAGGGTATCCGCCAGCACGCCCGACGGCAGCTGCATGGCGGTGTAGATGTAGTAGTAGGTCGCCGCCAGCGATCCCAGGGCCGCGCCGCTGGTGCCAAAGGCCGCCATCAGCTCGGCGGCGACCGCCGCCGGTGCCATGCGATGGAAGAACACCAGCATGTAGGAGAGGATCAACACCCCATAGATGGTCCAACGCAGCCAGCGGAAGCGGCGTAATACGGCCGGCGCCACGCTCACAGTCCCAGCTCCGCCGGCCAGTCCAGCAGCGCATCGATCACCGCCCGTTTAGCCGGCGGCAGGCTGGCATCGACCGCCAGGCGCGACAGGGTACGCCGGTACGCGTCCAGGGTGACGCTGGCGCCGGCGGCCGGGTCGGTCAGGCGCCGGCGGCGGAAGGACTCCCAGCGTACCCGTTCGTCCCGGTCCAGGGTCTCGGGCCAGTTGCGGGCACGGTAGCGGAACAGCAGCTCGGGCAGGCGCGGGTCTGCGAAGTCGAACCGTGCCTGCGCCAGTGCTTCGGGCCGCATGCCACGTACCGCATCGCAGCGTCGCCTGTCGGCATCGGACAGGAAACCACCATAGAGGTTCTGGTCGGGGTCGTCGCTGGGCGTGAAGGGTGACTCGGCGAACACCGCGGCCAGCTTCTCGGCCAAGCCCGGCGCGGCGCCCAGCACTGCGGCATGGCGTTCCTCGCACCCCGGGTCGAGTTGCCATTGTGCACGCGCCGCGTCACCCAGGGTGTTCATGGGCACGACCACCGGGGCGCGGTTGACATGGATGGTCTTGAGCGGGATGCGCTCCACCCCGTCCGGCAGTTCCTCGGCGGCCGTGAATACCCGGGCACGAATCTCGGCCGCGGAAAGCTCCAACAGCGGGGCGGGATCGACCCGCAGGTCGTAGACGATGACGCCGTTACGGTTGCTCGGGTGCCAGGCCAGCGGCAGCACCGCTGCGATGCAACCGAGCCGTGCCGGATAGCGCGCCGAGACATGCAGCACCGGCCGGCCATGGCGCGGGTCCAACACCCGGCGCAGCTGGTCCTTGTCGCGGTGCTCGAATACATAGTCGAGCAGGCGCGGCTGGCGCTGGCGCAACAGTCGCCCGAGCGCGATGGTGGCGCGCACGTCGACCAGCGCATCGTGGGCCCCCGCGTGGGCGATACCGTTGGCCGCCGTGAGGTCTTCAAGGCGAAAACTGGTGGCGCCGTCCTCGCGCAGCGGCCACTCTATGCCCTCGGGCCGCAGGGCACGGGTCAGGCGCACTACGTCGATCAGGTCCCAGCGCGAGTTGCCATGCTGCCACTCACGCGCATAGGGATCGAAGAAGTTGCGGTAAAAGCCGTAGCGCGTGAATTCGTCGTCAAAGCGCAGAGTGTTGTAGCCCAGGGCGCAGGTCCCCGGTTGTGCCAACTCAGCGTGGATGAAGCGGAAGAACTCGGCTTCGGGCGCGCCTTGGTCGCGGCACAGCTGGGGCGTCAACCCCGTGACCAGGCAGGCCTCGGGCTGTGG